>JAEEVE010000052.1 GCA_016290765.1 Muribaculaceae bacterium | reverse complement strand
GCGCGACCGCCTCAATGCCATAGATGCCATGGCCCGTCTCAATGGAGTTGAGATACACCTCCATGATGCGCTCTTTGCCCCAGATAAACTCAATCAGTACGGTAAAGTAGGCCTCCAGCCCCTTCCGTATCCAGCTGTGCCCGTGCCACAGGAACACGTTCTTGGCCGTCTGCTGGGTGATGGTGCTCGCTCCGCGCTCACGTTTGCCTTTCATCGCCTCGAGGCGCGCTTGGTAGATTTGCTCAAAGTCAAACCCGTTGTGCTGCAGGAACAGGTTGTCCTCGCTCGCCATCACCGCTTGCGGCGCATTGTGCGACATCTTGTCCAGCGGCACCCACTCATGCTTCAGGGTGGGGAAGTCACCGTTCATCGCCTGCTCCACACAGCGCGACAGCATCAGCGGTGTCAAGTAGACCGGCACATACTTCAGCGCCACCACCATGATGATGGTCGACACAAAGAAGAATATCAATATGTTACGCACCCAGCGCCCAATCCATTTTATCATATTGTCTTTGCATTATGGTGGCAAAGGTAGTGCAAATTGAGCGTAATGCAAAATGAAAGACAAAGTTTTTCATTTTAGGGAGCTATATACCAGTTGTCCCTAGGGTATGTTTTGTCGCTGAAAGCGACTGATTTGAGTAACCGAGGGTGGAGCTGGCGACACCCCCGGACGGAACGCAAACTATCATCCTCGCTGAAGGCGAGCATTTAATTTTCGAGGCAAGGTGCTCGCTTTCAGCGAGATTTTTAGTATGTCCTCATGCCGGAGGTGTCGCTGACGCTCCACCCCCGGTTATCCAAATTGTCACCTTCGGTGACGCTGCTTCCTCACCAAAGACAAAATACTAATTGGGGGACAACTGGTATATACTTCCCTTATTTTTTTTGTCTTATTCACGTCCGATATTTGATTTGAAAATAGTCGAGCAAGGCTTTGAACTGGTCTTGTGCAGTGAGGCAGGTGTCCATTAGATAACCACGAACACGAGGCCATTCATGCAACCCACGATAATAGAACATCTTCAAGGCATCGGTAATGATAAATGGTACGATGCCTGCAGCAAGGCATTCCTTAAACATGACGAGCCGCCCCACTCGGCCATTGCCATCCTGAAACGGATGAATCGCTTCGAAGCGATGATGGAAGTCGATGATGTCCTCAAGGGTGTGTTTCTTGTGTTGGTGGTATTCGGCAAGCAAGGCTTTCATTTGGCGGTGAACTTGTTTGGGAGGCGTTGTCTCCATCCCACCCACCTCATTGGGCAGGCGTTTGTAGTCCCCAACTTGGAACCATGGCTTACGCGCATCCGAGGTGCCAGACTTCAAGATTCCATGCAGATGCTTGATAAAGACTTCGGTCAATGGGGCATGGGTATTGCTGATAACTTCATCTATGCACCTGAAGTGATTGACGGTCTCGATGATGTCGTCCACTTGAATGGTTTCGTCAGTAATGCCTATCGTGTTGGTCTCAAAGATATATCGTGTTTGGTCATGCGTGAGGCGACTACCCTCGATGTGGTTGGAGTTATACGTGAGGTCTATCTGCACACGATGATAGATGCCTCCCTTTAATTTGCTTTGTTGTTGCTCGCGCAACGCCATGAGCAACGGAGATAGTTTGATACGCTTTTTCCGCTGTGGCAAGGTGGCATCTATTGGGACACTCCATGTCTTCCCAATCAGAATGGCACCATCGATTTTGCCGCTGGCGCAATAGTTGCGGGCTGTACGCTCCGAGAGGCCATATTTCTCGGCATACTGCTTGACTGAAATATATTCCATAACCTATCTATCGGCAAGAAAAATTCAAAAATTTGGTGCAAAGATAACGAAACTTGCCGATATCGGCAAGTTTCGCTAGAAAAATTTGTCCTTATGTTCTTATGTCTTTAAAAAACTTATGTCTTATTTCGCCCGCGAAACACGCGAAAGGCAAATGAACTAAGCCGCTTGACAGAGCCCCTGCCAAGCGGCTTTATTAATCTATGAAATCTGCACAATCTGCGTGAGATTGGGCCTTATTTCACGACGATGAGCTGTGCTCACTTAATCACGACTTTTTTGTCACCGACGATGTAGACTCAGTAAAGCAAGGCATCGAGCTTGCCGAGCATGAGGTTGATGACGGCATTGACGTCGGCGATATCAACAGTCGTATCGCCCTCGGTAATATAGGCACGGCCATCGTAGTTGTCGGCACTGTCCTTGCCCAGCATGATGTTGATGACGATGTTCACGTCAGAGATATCGACAACGCCATCATTGTTGACGTCGCCCCGCAACGCAACAACAACAGCATCACGCAGGGTGACTGTCTCGATGTTGCTCGCATCGCTATGGGTGTCATTGATATAGACAGCCTCGACATAGTAGTTGAATGTGGCATAGCTCTGCAGGTCATTGACGGTGTATTGGAGGTCAGTAATGCCCTCAATGACACGCTGCAACGAGTCACCGCTCTCAACAGCAGCCAGCAGCGGAGCCTTGGCGTTCTCCTCGCTGTACTCACCGGCATAAATCTTGAGACTGGTCAACTGCACGGGCTGGCCACTGGCGGTTGACAGACGCACAAACGCATTGTCCACAGCGTTGCCCTGCAACACTTGCGTGTAGGTGTTCGCGGTCGTGCTGATCGCTACGGACTGGCTATTGGTGATTGTGGTTTCTTGCCCCACGGCTATGGTCAGATGGGTGCCGTCGGTTGCAGCCTTCGCATCGGCGACGATGGTGACGTTTCCGTCATAGTCTGTTAGATTGATGGCAGGGGTGGTGAGTTCGCCGGCCAAGTTGTATCCGTTGTATCCCACTTGTTGGTCGCCAATCTGCATATATCCCTGGTGACTGAAAATACCCTCTCCCGTCCAGCCCTGAAGGCCATAATCGGCTAAATCAGAGGAAATGTCGGTAAAGTCAGTCCAGTACCAATTTGTGTGGGACACGTCCTGCCAATCGGTGAAAATCTTATCGTAGAGCAACTCATACTGTGGCTTGTAGTTGACATACAGAGTATAGCTCTTGACATTCTCGACGGGTGAGCCGTCGGTCCAGTCGGCACGGAACGAGTGCGGGGTGATGGCGGTGGTGTCGGCTGGTTGCATCACCGGAGTCTCCGACTCAATCAAACCCTCGCCAGCAAGCGTAACTGTGAGTGTGTCCATACCCTCGCACGTCACATCGATGGTTGCGGCATAGGTGGTAATCTCGGTAGGTTTGAATGTAACGGTGACAGTCACACCTTGCTCCACCTCAGTTGTCGTCAATGAAGTCTTATCAATGGTGAACACATTGCTCTCATCGTTGACCGTCAGGACTGCGTCGCTGGGCAGATCCTTTCCCTTGACATTGAATGTGGCGGTTTTCTCGCCATCCACGGCAACTCTCAATCCAAGGCTGTCGGGAGTGACGCTCAGGTCGGCCTTGATATACCACAACGATGCCGTGCCGTCGCTATTGAGGATGATATCGGTGACGGGCTTATTCAGCGTGCCAGCACCTCCCGCAGAACTTGCCAACTGGCCGTTGGCCCCCAGGTTCAGTGTCATGGCAGGAGTCGAGGTGGGGGTAAACTCATGGTTGTTCTCGCCATAGCAGTCGGCGTTCTCAGTATTTGTGGTCAACAGGTTGTCGGCAGGGACGACGGTGGCAAGTCGGATGTCATAGTTGTTGACCGTGTTGTCTTCCCAGCGGTCAGCGATATAGGTGAAGTGGGTGATGAGCACGCCCTCGTCGGGGATATACAGGTCCCAGCCTTGCTGACGACGGTTTTCAAAGATGTAGTACTCGTTCTGGTTCAGGTGACTGGTAATTTGGATAGCCTGGTCGGTTTCCTCGCTCTTGTTGTTGAACACAGGCAGGGTGTAGTGGGTGTTGTTGACCGGAGTGATATAGTCTAGCCACCCCATAAAGTGCTTCTCGTATGCGCTGTATCCAATGGGCGTGTCGCCACTGACCGCACCGCCGTTGTAAGACCCATAATCCATGAGGCTCCAATTATTCATGCCATAGTTCATGGAGTTATTCGTCGCATAGAAGTCGGGAAGGCCCAAACAGTGCGAGAACTCGTGGCAGAATGTGCCGATGCCGTCCATAACGGTACTAGTGTCACGCCTACCGCTAATTTCGTTAAACACAGCAAAGCGATTGATGACCACACCATTCATTGTCTTGGGCCCCGTGCCATCGCCATAATTGGCTCCCGATTCCAGGTTCCATTGGCAAGGCCAGATGGCATCGGGGACGGTGTAAGTGGCCTGCGCCTCACCCACGCCGGCATAGACGACAATGCACTCATCGACCTCGCCGTCGCCATCATTGTCATAGCGGCTCCAGTCGATATCGTCGCCAGCAACATCAATCGCATGGCACACCATGGTAGCCACACAAGAGTCTTTTTGGCCCTGGTTACCGCCATAGTACGCACGCTTGTTAGGCAGGTCATAGATGCCATAGAGGTCGTATTGCGGGGTGAACTTGCCGTTGCTCTGATCAACGAAATACTGATACACGCTCTTTGCGCCGTTTTTGTACTGGGTCTCGAAATCCTCCATCGTGTGCGACATCTTCTTGTCGGTGTACTGCACCAACAAGATGGGCACGCGCGGGCTACCCAATGTGGGAAACAGGGGCTTACCTGCCTTGCGCGGACGAGCCGAGGCTTGGCGGGCTTTCGCACACGCGGGCATCGTCTGAGCCTCTTTCATCGAAGCTCTCTGATCCTCTATGAAACTCAGTTCGGCGCCGTTGCGGTCCATGGCGTTGTGTGCCATCACGCTCGACACGCCCATGGCAGTCATGTAGTGGAAGTCGCCCTGCTCAGTCACGCCCACGGGCAGGCCATCCTGAGTGACAAAGAAGTGGAAGAATTCGTCACCCATCGCCTGGACGCTAATTAGTGAGCCGTCGCTCTGGGTGTAGGTTTGGAACCCGCGCTTGGCAGGCACGGCCATCGCTGCAACCCAGACGTAAAACGTGATCAACACCAAAGTAAATATTCTTTTCATCATAATCTGAGCAGTGGCTTTTTCTTTTAAGTACAGTAAATAATTAGGGGAACTATATACCTGTTGTCCCCTTGTGAACAAACATGCATGTTCTATTTATAGGGATCTATGTTGGTCAAGTCGTAGACTTGACGATGTACGAAACACATTGTGCGCTCCACCTCGTAGAGTGTGGAGTGCACTGTGTGTAAAGGACGACACAAGGGAAGGCATGTCGGAGATATGCCGCAGTAGTAGCGACCACGACCGCACACTCTCCGAGGTGCGTCCCCCATACATGTCTCATGCACACAGTGCGACGCTCATCTTCGACGTGCGCCACACAATGTGTTAAGCACAGTGCTAGGTCTTCGACCTGCTTCCTTAATGCCATCTTCACTTGAATAATAATACTAGGGGACAACTGGTATTTAGCTCCCTAAATAATTAGAGGGTGTGTCACAATGAAGACACACCCTCTTAAGATAATCCCTTACTTCACCAACACCTTGCGGGCAGTGCCGTCGCTCATCTTGACGATGACGATGCCTGTGGCATCGGCATCAACACGCTGGCCAGCCAGGTTGTAACGTGCCACCTCATGGGCGTTGCTACTGCCGACGCTCGCCACGCTCGAGTAGGCGAGGTCGTCGATGCGGAAGGCGGGGCTGATGACCTGCTCCTGCCAGTTGCCAGCGGCATCCTCCACGCGAATCTTCAGGTCGAACCAGCCGTTCAGACCTTGGCCCGTGACACCGGCCAGTGAACCGGTGTAGAACCATCCCATCCTGGGCCAGTAATACTCTGGCTCTTCCTCCACAGTCAGTTCGTCCCAATTGCCCTCGCCGTAGGGCGAATAACTCACCTCAACCACCTCGGGAATCTGGCGGAGCCAAGTGCCTAAATGTGATATTGGCGTGATAAAGTAATTAAAGTCACCTGCACTGAATTCAAGTGTTCCGTCGGCGGCTGTGGCGAAGCGGTCGGTGACATTCTCATCGCCATCTTTGAAGTGCAGCATGGTCACTGTAGGCGGGTTCTGATCCTCGGCGCCTGCCGTATAGTGCAACTGCGCCTTGTTAGAACCCTCCATGTCATCAACATCAACGACTACGCCTTCTTTTACGATGGTCGCATCCACTACGCCGTTGAGAAGTTCGTCCACCGTGGTGGTGAATGCTCCATCCGCGATAAGGAGATCATTGCCGTTTAGTTTCATCTTGACATCTGCTCTGCTGGAGCCTGCTTTTGCCTCGCCATAACGACCCGCATAGTTCAATGAGAAAACAAAGTATCGAGTAGTATTCGTCCCACGAGTCTCCTCATATTGGTACGGGTAAGCAACTAAAAGCGGGCAGTTGCTTCCTAAGTTTTCTTTTTTCTTCTCGACAGGATAAGAGAATACGGGATGTGTCGGCCAAGAGGGTAATTCCATGATGTCACGACCATATTCATCCAATTCTTCGCTATATTCCGTCCAAAAGGGGAAGAAGCCATTATTCGCAAAGATGGCCTGGCCATTGGACACAGTCAAGGGCGCGCCCTGCAAGATCCATGTGTAGTTTTCATCCAACATAAGTGGCACAATGGTGGGAACAAATCCCACTTCACTGTCGTCGGGCGACGCGCTCAGGTAGACCTTATATGTCTCACCCTCGGGTAATGCTTCGAAACAACTGTAAGAAAACTGCCACCCATCGGCACCAAAATAATAAGCAGGAATGCGTTCCTCAACGTCAAAACCCTGATAGTCTGTCGCGATGAACGGATCCTCAAATAATAGGAACTTCGACGGGTCATTGCTCACAGTGATATCTCCCGAAGCACCTCGTGTCTCGTAAGCCGAAGTGTATACATTGACCCCTTTGACGGCTGTTCGATAGGAATAGAATACCCAACGGTCGCTCAAGTCGCTGACAAAGAAATCGTAATTATCCTCGCAACAGGGAGACTCAAATGTTGGACCCACAACAGTCTGCCCAAAGTTGCCCAAAATGTCTTTCAATGTGCCATAATCCTCACAATATAATTTATTATGGCAAACGACATCATCAGTATTACCCTCCTCAAGAATCTTCACATTCCAATTCTCATCTATGCCATACAAACCAGTGAATACAGGCTCGCCATCAATGGTCATCGTCTGGAAATGGATGTGGTTATTGGCCTCGCTGGAGGCAAAGTTCAGTTCCATGTCCTGGTCAATGGTCACCTGCTCACGGATGACGTACAAATGATAGAGAGCCCACTCTTCATCGTATGGGTCCATCTGCCCAAAGTCCACAATGATATCGTAGGTGCCTTCAGGAACAACGAGTGTATTTATCCCATCCTCTAAGTCATAATAACCTAGAGACTTACCGCGCTGCCCAGGTCTTAGCATTGTGACTTCATAGGGTTTTTGACTCTCGGTGTCATAGTCAAGAACGAAATTCACTTGGTGGGTAGGTGCGTCTTCCTTAAACGGCGCTTTGTGTGCCGAAGGGGCCATCTCGTCGGTAGCAAGGCTATTGAATTGTGTTTGTGTCGCCTTGAATGGCTTTGCCTCCAGAGACTTGAGATTCGGTTTCCAATGGAAGCCACCCTCGAGGACTTGTGGCTTCAATTCCTGAGGTAGTTGTGCCGTGGCGGTGAGTGCCCCCAGCAACATCATGCAAAGTAGAAATCTTACTTTCATAACATTAGGTTTTTGGTGATGAATAAATAGATTAATTGAGTATTGAGAGTCCCCCCAAGCCCCCCTAAAGGGGGGTGTTAAACATCTTGTTCCCCCTTTAGGGGGTTAGGGGGACAAGACAAGACCGAAAGGGGGCCATCATTCTCGAGTGCAAAGGTAGCCCCACCCCGCGAAACCCGCCAAATTTTCACCTGCGAGAAACATTCTATTTTATAAAACAGAAGAAAATCGGGCAAAAATACCCGATTTTCCTATTGTTTTCCGTGGGGAATAGACAGAAAAACAAAAGGACAAAATCTCACGCAGATTCCGCAGATTTTTAGTTTCTTCATACCGATTAGAGTAGAGAATCAAACAATAAAAACAACAAAAAACAAAGCTCTTTTAGCTACTTAACTCCCTTTGACTACTTAACTACCTTTAACTACTCAAAATTTGTTCTTATGTTCTTATGTCTTAAAAATGATGTCTAGCGTTCTTAGGAGAGGCGGAAGACGATGCGCTGGCGGCCGTCTTGCCAGCGGGTGCTGGTGATGCGGAACTGGCCAATCTGGGCGGTATGCTCGACATGGGTGCCGGCGCAGAGGCACTCGTCATAATCGCCCACACGGACGATGCGGACGGTCTGCGTGGCTCCCTCGGGCAGTCGCTCTAGGTTGAATCGGTCGGCGACCTCGCTCTGCTGGGCATACTCCACCGTCACAGGCAAGTCGGCTGAAATCACCTCATTCACCTTTTCCTCGATGGCGCGCACCTCTTCTTCGGTGAGAGGTCGGTCGAGGGCGTAATCCAGTTTCGACTTCGTCCGCTCGACATGGGCTGTGACATGCCGTCCGCACCCTATCATCCGCACCATGGTTGCGTTCAGGATATGCTCCGCCGTGTGCATGGGCGGGTATTCTTGTTTGTTGTGCTCGTTAATTTCCATATTCATTGTAATTAATGTCGCAAAGGTAGCCATTATTTGTCATAATGGCAAAAAAAAGACCGCCCCATCAACACTGACAGGACGGTCACCAACCATATGAATCAAACTACTACTCTCTTTCTTTCTAAAATTGATGTCTTCGACTTGCTTTGACGCCTCATCCAACGAGTGTGGCAGTAGTTCCACTGGCTCGTCAAATGATTTCATTGGCAAAATTAATCATATCATTTCATTCCACCTAATGATTTTACATTATTTAAGTTTTAACTATTTATTTTTAGTTTTAATATGCCAATTATACTCTTTTTAGGCATGATTTTGCTCTCAATGCCCTAAATTTATTATTTTCCCAGCATTTGGTTGATGATGATATTGACGTCGGTGATGTCGGTCGTATAGTCGCCATTGACATCAGCTGCACCGCTGGTTGCCTTGCCTAGCAGGACATTGATTACAGCGTTCACGTCCGAGATGTCCACCATGCCATCATGGGTGACATCGAGCATCTTAAAACCCACGGGCAAGGTGTAGTCGGTGCTGTCCACCTCTTGATAGACGCGCACATAGTCGACCATGAGTGCACGGTCCTCATTTGCCAGGGCAGTAATACCGCTTGCATTATAGATGCCCGGGAAGTGCCCGCCAATGGCAAGGTTGAATAGGATGAAGAACTGCTTGTGGAAGTATCGTCCGGGCGAGTTCTGTTGAGAAGTGTCATCGATGTTCATCACATAATAGGGCTCTACATCGGGGTACTTGTCTACATCAAGATACATCGCCACCTTCTGCTCGTCCCAGATGAGGGTGAACAAGTGGAACTCACCGTCCTGCATGCTGTACTCATTGGTGGTAGAACGTGCATAGTTAGGATGTCCGCCGTTGGCCCAGGGTCCCCAGTGGCAGGCTCCGTTGAAGAATCGATCTTGCGTGCCGTGCTGGATGCCGTAACTATTGCCCATCTCCATGATGTCGATCTCGCCGCAGTTGGGCCATCCAGTGCCAGTGGCCATGTCGTTGCCCATCATCCAGAATGCGGGCCACAGGCCATTGGCGGTCTGCGGGATGCAAATGCTTGCCTCAACCTTCCCGTGCTTGAAGGCAGCCTTTCCCAGCGTGTTGACGCGGCCTGAGGTGAAGTTCTTGCCCTGATAATTCTCTTTTTTGGCAGTGAGCACGAGGCAGCCATCATGTACCGCTACATTCTCGGCACGGTAATACTGCAACTCGGCGTTGCCGCCACCGTCGCCATTGACCTCGATGTTCCACACGCGTGAGTCGAGCTGTGTGCCGTCGAAATCGTCACAAAACACCAATCGATACTCTTGGGCCGTTGCGCCCAGTGTTGTCATGGCCATTGCCATGAGCGTCATGAGAATTGCTTGTTTCATTTTTCTTTCCTATCAGAAAATTGGTTTGGATAATTAAGAGGTATGCGGGGACGTCGCAAGGCACGGATAACTAGCCAGATGCCGAGGATGATGAAGGGTATGCTCAACAGCTGTCCCTGGTCGATGCCCCAAGTTTGCCGCATGGCGATTTCCCATGGTTCCTGCACGTTCTTGATGTACTCGATGAAGAAGCGTGGCACAAAAATGCCAAGCATGAACACGCCAAAGATGAGCCCCGGACGCTCCTGGGCATTGCGACGCCAATAAAGCCACATGCACAAGCCAAAGGTGGCAAGGTAGCACAACGCCTCGTAAATTTGCGTGGGATGGCAAGGCTGGGTGAACACGGGTTCGGCACCAGCCATCCATTGGTGCAGGTTCTGCACGAAGCAGAATCCCCAAGGCAGGTCGGTCGGGCCGCCGTAAATCTCGTGGTTCATGAGGTTGCCCAAGCGAATGAGTGCAGCGACAAGCCCCACGGGCACAACCAGGCGATCAAAGGTCCAAAGCATGCCACGCCGTGTGACATAGCGGCTGTAGAGCCACACCGCCACCATGATGCCTGCCGTACCTCCATGACTGGCCAGTCCACCCTCCCAAATCTTGACGATGTCGCCCAAGTGGGCTTTATAGTAAGTCCAATCATAAAAGAACACGTGACCCAGGCGTGCTCCCAAGATGGTGGCAACAACGACAAAAATGAAGAGACTGCCCAGCCAACGCTCGGGGGCGCCCTCGTGCTTGAAGATGCGCGAGACAATTTCGTAGCCCACATAGAATCCGATGGCAAACATCAGGCCATACCATCGTACTGTCAGGGGCCCGTCAATCAAGTTAGGACTTACAGTCCATGTTATAGCATTCAGCATCACTTCTTAAGACGTTATTTTAACAAGGCACAAAGGTAGTAATAAATTAAGAATGAAGAACGCAGAATGAGGAACTTTTTGTTGTAGACCCTCAAAACTCGGGATTCTCGGAGTTCTCGGAATCAAAACTAAACCTAAAAAATACTCTATTCTCAATTAAAAGCAGTACCTTTGCAGCCATGAAAAGTGAGAGAGCAAAGATTTGCGTGTACTGCGCATCGAGCGGACGCATTGACCAAGCCTATGTAGACGACGCTTACCAGTTGGGCAAGCTGCTGGCACAGAACGACATGGACTGTGTGAACGGTGCAGGCGCAGTGGGACTGATGCGCGCCGTGAGCGACGGTGTGCTCGATGCTGGCGGCCATGTGACGGGGGTGATTCCCAAGTTTATGGTCGACAATGGCTGGTGCTACGACCGCCTGCTAGAGGTCATCATCACACCCGACATGCACGAGCGCAAGCAGCAAATGGCCGAGATAACCGATGCCGTTATCGCGTTGCCTGGCGGTTGCGGCACGCTCGAGGAACTGCTCGAAGCCATCACATGGCGCCAATTGGGCATCAGCCAGCGCCCCATCGTGTTGCTGAACACACGCGGCTACTACGACTCGCTTATCGCCATGCTCGAGCACAGTGTGTCTGAGGGATTCATGCGCGCCTCGCACGCTACCCTGTGGACGGTTGCCTCCACACCACAAGACGCCATCGGTGCCATCCAACTTGCATTGTCGCAAGAACCCACCCAAGCCGAAAGCAAGTATTAACCATGCCATCGCACAGTGCGCAACAACATATAGCTTCTGCAGATACTACGGCTGACACCACCGCGGTCGACACGTCACAATTGTTTCATGCGCCGCTCTACACCGACAGCTTCCCATCGCTGATGTCAGCCGACAGTATTGCCACCCCCCTCAACGCGACCGGTACTCTCAAGCCTGTGAACGGCGAGCCAGCGACACCCCGCGGCCACTCGCTGATTCACGACACCGGCTCGATGGCGCTGTTGTTGGCAGCATTGTTCTTCCTGGTGGTGAGTTACCGCACGGGCTACAAGTACCTCGAGGGGCTGATGCACAATATGTTCTCGGTGCGCCGCCGCGAGAGTCTATTTGAGGACTACACGGTCAAAGAGACCCAAATTCTGTCGGCACTCATCGCCTTAACCTGCACATTCGAGGGCCTTCTCATCTACCAGGGCATCATGCTGTGGCACCCCTCGTTGAGCGATCGACTTCAGCACGCCATGTCGTGGCATGTGCTCCTGTTTGTGGGCGTCGCTGTTGTCTTTTACCTGCTTCAACTCTTGTTCTATAATGTGCTGGGCTATATTTTTTCGGACAAGGAATCGACTCGCGTCTGGATTGATGGGTTTAAAGCTTCACAATCGCTTTTGGGGCTCTTATTGTTTCCAGTAGTGGCCATCTCATTGACGCTCCCTTCACTGTGTGAAATTATGTTAATCTCTGCTATAATTCTTTACATTTGCACACGGATTATCTTCATTTGCAAAGGTTTTAGGATTTTTTATAGCAATTTGCTATCCCTTGTGTATTTTATTTTGTACCTTTGCGGCGTCGAAATTGTACCTCTGATAGCCATTTATGGGGTAACAATCAAATTATGCAATCTTATCACGTTCTAATAAACGCTTGCAACACATGAAGAAAATTTTGGTTTCCCAGCCCAAGCCCGAGAATGGGAAGTCACCCTACTACGACCTGCAAGACAAGTATGGAGTAGAAGTTGTACTTCGCCCGTTTATTAAGGTTGAAGGGCTCTCGGCCAAAGAATTTCGCCAGCACAAAGTGGCGATTCCTGAATATAGTGCCATCATCTTCACGGCACGCACGGCAGTCGACCACTTTTTCCGTCTCTGCAAGGAGACCCGTTACAATGTTCCCGACACGCTCAAGTACTTTTGTGTGAGCGAGACTATCGCCTATTACCTGCAGAAGTATATCATTTATCGCAAACGTAAGATATTTTTCAGTGAGTCAGGACTTGCTGAAGACCTGGTGCCCATCATTGAGAAGCACAACAAGGAGACCTATCTGTTGCCAGTGAGCGAGACGCAGGATGACCCCAAGGTATCGATTCTCGATGCGCACAACATCAAGTATACCAAGGTGCCTATGTACCGCACTGTGAGCAACGACTTCAAGCCCGACGAGCCATTTGACTACAATATGCTGGTGTTTTTCAGCCCTCTAGGCGTGAAGGCACTGCAGAGCAACTTCCCCGACTTTAAGCAGGGCGATATCGTCATTGGTGCCATGGGTAAGAGCACCACCGAGACCGTCGAGCAGGCGGGTCTGCGACTGGACATCACCACCAGTCCTGATGCCCCCTCAATGTCGATGGCGATTGACAAGTGGCTCAAGAAGCACAAAAAGTTTTTAGCTGAAAGTTGATAATCATCCCCAATTGAATTGAAAGGGCTAAGGCTCTATAAGACCGAAAAACTGTGCAGTCGCACAGCTGTGTCCCTGCTCTTTGAGCAGGGACATTCGTCTATAGCCTTTCCGCTACGCGCCGTCTACCGCCTGCATGAGCCTGTCAAGGAGTCACCGGCTCAGTTCCTGATTACCATTCCCAAGAAGAAAATCCGCCATGCTGTCGACCGCGTGCTGTTGCGCCGCCGCACCCGTGAGGCCTATCGCTTGTGGCGCCGCACACTGCTCTATCCCACCCTGCAACAAGCAGCTCTCGGGGTCGATATCGCTTTCATCTATCTGGACAAGGAACCTGCGAGCTACGACATCATCGAGGAGCGCATGAAGCAACTGCTCACTCGCATGGCCGATGCCGCCGTTGCACATACCACCGAAACTCAACAACCATGAAGCGATTGTGGCACATCATCTGCCAACCATTGGTGTGGCTGTTAATCTTACCCATACGATTCTACCAGCGGTTCATCTCACCGCTTACACCACCTGTTTGCCGGTTTACTCCAACATGCAGTCACTATGCAATCGAGGCCATCCGCAAGCACGGCCCGTTCCGCGGCACTTGGTTGGCCGTCAAGCGCATCCTGCGCTGCAACCCCTGGGGCGGCAGCGGTTATGACCCTGTGCCATGATAGACATCCTCGACATTC
>JAEEVE010000051.1 GCA_016290765.1 Muribaculaceae bacterium | reverse complement strand
TAAGAGTTTGTTCCATAGTGTTTGTTTCTAAAGACAGGGCAAAGTTAATGAGATTTGGATAATCTGGCAAGAAAAATTCCCCAAATCTCAAATTTTTTATGAGATTTGGGGCGTTTTGGCATCAAAATTCCCCAAATCGATATAAAAGAGTGCGATTTGGGGAGTTTAGTGCGTGATTGTTTCAAAAACTCATGTCAACTTGCGCAGGAAGTAGGGAGGGATGGGGGTCTCGAAGGTGAGTGCCTCGCCGGTGATGGGATGAGTGAAGGCTAGCTTGATGGCATGCAGGCAGTGGCGGCTGCCGGGTTCTTGCTGCTTGCCATACTTGCCGTCGCCCGTCACAGGGTGCCCGATGTCACGCATATGTACGCGTATCTGGTTCTTGCGGCCCGTGAGCAACTTCAGTTCGATGAGCGAGTGTTCCTTGGCGCGCTCCAGGATGCGCCAGGTGGTGATAGAGAACTTGCCGCCACCTGGGTCCTCGCGGTAGCTGATGACCCGCATGTTCTTGTTGTCCTTGAGCCAACTCTCCACGCGGCCCTCATCTTTTTCCATCACGCCATCAACCACGGCGACATAACGGCGGTCGGTCACCACATTGCGCCAGTCTTTGACGAAAGCCTGCTGCACCTCGCTGCTCTTGGCATAAACCATCAAGCCGCTGGTGCGGCAGTCTAGACGATGCACCACATGCGCCGTGCAGCGCTGGCGTGTCTCGGCAAAGTGGCGGTCGAGCAACGACTTCATGTTCAGGCTGCCAGCGCCCACACCCATCGATAACACCCCAGGCTCCTTGTCAACGACCACTAGCCACTGATCCTCATAGACGATGTCATAATGCTTGCTCGACTCGGCAGGTGTCTTGGGCTGTCGCGAAATTTCCACTACACTATCGGGCTGCACCTGATAGTCAAAGTGTGTTTGCACACGGCCATCGACGGTGACACCACCGTGGCTCAGGATAGACTTGGCCTTGTTGCGGCTGATGCCGTCCAGTGCCTTCATGACAAAGTCGAGCAATCCTTGTTGCTCGCGTGCCTGGAACACGGTCGACTGCCGTTCGGCCCTGGGCACATTGTGGTTGGGGTTACGACTCACCTTTGTTTAATTAAAAGTTGAGAAATATTGCCAATTGATCATTGTGCATTATGCATTGTGCATTATGCATTAATCAAAGATGTGCCTCAAGCGGCTGAAGATGCGGTTTTTGATGGACTCCGAAGGCTTGAGGTTGCTCGAGTTGCGCAACGACTCAATCGCCTTGCGCTCTTCGGCGGTAAGCGTCTCGGGAACATATACCATCACATTGACTAGCATGTCGCCTGTGCCGTAGCGGTTGGGGTCGGGTAGACCCTTGCCACGCATACGCAGCACCGAACCTGGCTGTGTGCCAGGCTTGATGGTGAGCAATGCCTTGCCGTCGACGGTGGGTACTTCCACCTTGCCGCCAAACACGGCAGTGGGGAAGTCAAGCATCAAGTTGTACATCAGGTCGTTGCCATCACGCACCAACTGGCTGTCGGCCACTTCCTCGATGACGATGAGCAGGTCGCCAGGTACGCCGCCACCTGGGGCGTCGTTGCCGCGGCCCGACATCTTGAGCTGCATGCCTTGTGCCACGCCAGCGGGGATGTTAATCGACACAACCTCTTCCTTGCGCGTCAGGCCTTGCCCGCCACAATGTGGACACTTTTCCTTAATGATTTTGCCCTGTCCGCCACAGGTGTGACACACTTGCTGCGATTGCATGCGCATGAAGCCCATCTGCTGCACGACGGTTTCCACTCCACTGCCATGGCAGGTGGGGCACTCGCTGTGCGAAGTGCCATTCTTTGAGCCCGTTCCATGACAGGACTGGCACGACACCATGCGTGGAATCTTCAGCTTCTTCTCGCAGCCGTGGGCAACGTCGGCTAGCGTCACCTTTACGCGCACGCGCAGGTCGGTACCACGGTTTACGCGCTGACGCGTACGACCGCCACCACCGCCAAAGCCGCTAAAGCCACCGCCAAAGCCGCCGAAGTTAAACCCGGCACCAAACACCGAGTTCAATATGTCATTGAGGTCAAAGTCGCCAAAGCCGCCACCGGCACCGCCCATCTGTTCGCCGGCGAAGCCGAACTGGTCGTAGCGCTGGCGCTTCTCAGGGTCGCTAAGCACACCGTAAGCCTCGGCTGCCTCCTTGAATTTTTCTTCGGCATCCTTCTTCTCCTGCTCGCTCTTGCCCTGCTGGCGGTCGGGGTGGTACTTCACGGCCAACTTGCGATAAGCCTTCTTCAGCTCATCGGCCGTGGCGTTCTTCTGCACGCCCAGCACCTCATAGTAGTCTCTCTTGTTTGCCATTATCGTAATTGAGAATTACTGTCCCACCACCACTTGTGCGTGGCGCAGAACCTTGTCGTTAATCATATAGCCTTTGGTGGTCGTGTCCACCACTTTGCCTCGCATGCTCTCATCGGGTGCGGGGAAGGTGGTGATGGCGTCAAACAGGTCGGGATCAAAGTCTTTGCCTGTCGACTCGATGGGCTTCACGCCCTGTTGTTCCAGATACTTCACCATCTTGGTATATATCAGGTTCACTCCCTCGGCGAGGGCATCTACGTCGCCGCTCTTGCTCATTGCATCAAGGGCGCGCTCAAAGTCATCGACCACGGGTAGCAGTTCGACCATAGCCTTCTCTGAGGCGTTCTTGATGAGTTCTTGTTTCTCCTTGAGGGTGCGGCGGCGGAAATTGTCAAACTCAGCCATGAGCAGCAGATATTCCTTCTGTTGCGCTTCGAGTTGTTGCTGCAGTTGTTCGATGGTTACCTCGGCCTGAGCTTCCTCTTGCGGGGTTTCTTGCGCTTCGGTCTGTTCTTGTTCAACTGCCTGCTCTACTTGCGGCTCTTCTACGGGTTTTTCAGCCTTTTTGTTATCTTTGTTTTTCTTACTCATAATCGTGACATTTTTTCATCATGAAACACTAGAGGCTCTAGAATATCTAGCTTATCTAGTGCCTCTAGTTCATTCAAGCAAAAATCTTGCCTACTATAAGCCGAGCACGAAAGTGGCGCAATCGGAAAATTTGGCACTCACCTGCTCTGCCACTTTGACATCATCAAAGATGCCAAAGATGGTCGATCCAGAACCCGACATGGCGGCATAGTGTGCGCCGGCTTGCAGTAGCGCAATTTTGATATTCCACAACTGCGGATGCAGGGCAAACACACTTGGCTCAAAGTCGTTGACAAGCGCACCGTCCCACTGCTCGATGGGCCAGGTAACCACGTCACGCGCCCATTGGGGCGGAGTGCCTGGTGTTACACGCGAGTAGGCTTGGGCGGTCGACACGGCCACCGGGGGCTTGACCAGCAGCAACACCTTGCCCGTGAGGTTAACCTCGATGGGCATGAGCACGTCGCCAATGCCTATTGCCGACATGGGGCGGTTGTAGACAAAGAATGCGCAGTCAGCACCCAGGTGCGCAGCCAACGCCGCCAGTGCCTCGTCGGTGATATCCAGATTGAACATCTGGCGCAACATGGTCAGTGTGTGAGCAGCGTCACTTGACCCTCCGCCCAGTCCGGCACCATCGGGGATATGCTTGTACAAGTGGATCTCGACCGGCGGCAGGTCAAACTGTTCGGCGAGCAGACGATAGGCCTTCATCACCAGATTTTTCTCGGGCGGGCAGTCCACGGGGTTGCCGTGAGTGGTGAGCGTGGTCTCGTTGCCGCTGGCAGGCACAATCTCAAGGATATCGGTCAGCGGAATGGGGTAGAACACGGTTTCAATGTTATGGTACCCATCAGGTCGCCGTTCCACCACATTTAGGCCCAAATTTATTTTTGCATTAGGAAATGTTACCATCGCGTTTTTCGATTGTTTTTTGAGGGGAACTTATGGCCACAGCAGGGTGGTAACCGACTCTTTGCCTAGGTAGTAGGCGCGGGCCTTGATCACTGGTGGAATGGTTGTGAGCTTGACGGGGGCAGTCCATTCGGGCGAGAGCGGCGTGGGCTCACTGCCGTCGAGGGTATAGTGTATGGCCATGCCTGGATAGAGGGCATTGGCGAGCAGCATGCCGTTCTCCACCTTCAGGCCGGGTTGCCCAATGCGGAAGTAATAGCCCATGCGGTGCAGCAGTGGCAATTCGCGCGTGCCAATCTTGAGGTTGTACTGATGGCGTGCACTGTCGTAGGGTGCTGTATTGGCTAAATCCAGGCTCCAGTCGGGTTGAGCATTCCAACCGCGCTCGGCCACGCCGAATACCTTGGGAAACCACATCCGCTGAACCTCATCAAAGTTGCGGATGGTCTCGCCCCACATCTGCGCTTGGATGCCGATGATATTTTGGCGGTTGGCCAGTGCTACTTTTCCTTGGTGGTTGGTAGCCACGTCGATGGGCTTACCATCGTAGGCCATGCGGGCGCTGGCATAAACATTCCAGGGAAGGGCACTCCACGAGTCAAACTCGTCGACCTTGCCCCCCCAGTGCAATCCTTGTTCATAGGGGTGCCAGTTATAGCCCATGTCCATGTAGAAGTTGGTCACATTCGACAGGATGACGGGATAACCGTCGTTGGCGATGCTGTAGGGCACGACATCGCGGCTGCCCACGGTGCTCCATGCGTTAATGCCTGCAAAGCGTGGCGCCATCTGGCGGTTGAACTCGGCACTGTGGTTTTGTGCCACCTCTTGCCAACCCTCGATGCGGATGCCCTGTTTGTACAGGATGTCGGTAATACGGCGGATATAGTAGCCGTTGACCTCATGGTTATCTTTCAGGTGCTCGCGCTGCATCAGTGCTTGTACTTCGGGCGACTGGCTCCAGGCACCGCTGGCCACCTCGTCACCGCCCAGGTGCACGATGTCGAGCTTGAGTCCTGCTTCCTTATACATTTTCTGCAGCTCAGACACTACTTTGGTGATGAAATTGTACACGCCATCGCTGGCCACGTTCAGCACATTATCATGGTAGCTTTGTGCCGAGGTGTAAACCGATGCGTCGTGGTCGTCCCATAGGCGGTATTGCTCGGCTAGGGTGCGATCGGTAGCCACATATTTGTCGTGGCGGTTGCGCATGGCAATGATGGCGGCGCGCGCGTGACCAGGGGTCTCAATCTCAGGGATGACTTTTACCCCGCGTTGGTGGGCATATTTCAGGATCTCGATAAATTGTGCGCGAGTAAGATAGCCGTTGGCGCTCTGTGTCGGGTCGTCGGGGTTGCCATTGCCGTCAAAGATTTGCGCCAGGTAGCCTTTCTCGTCGAGTGTGCAACCGCGGCGCGACGCCACCTCGGTGAGTTCTGGCAGACCGGGAATTTCCACGCGCCACGCCTCGTCATCGGTGAAGTGGAACTGGAAGCGGTTCATCTTGTAGTAGGCCAGAATATCGATATAACGCTTGATGTCGTCCAGGCGGATAAAGTTACGGGCGATGTCAAGCATGAAACCGCGGTAATGCAGGTCGGGGTAGTCGACAACGTGGGCGTTCTGCAGGTTGTGCCCCTTGCTGTGGTCGAGGGCGGCGATAAATGTCTTCACGCCGTTCATTGCGCCAGCCTCACTGGCACCAACAATGGTAACCTTGCCTTGTGCGACGTCCAGCGTGTAGTATTCGGGGTTGTCGCTGAGCTTGCCGTTGACCTTCACGGCGATGACGCTCTTCTGTCCCGACAGGCAATAGATGCCACGTTGCTGCAGTTGTTGCTTGAGCAGCTTGACCGGTGCCTTCAGTGATCGCTGCCAAAAGTAGCCACCCTTGACGGTGACCATGTTGCCAATGGCAGTGTAGCCGTCGTGAATCTCCACCTGCTTGGGCATCGGGAAGATGTCATAGTCGTTGCCCGTGTAGGCGTCGCCGATGTTGTTCACTGCCTGGTTGTAGGCATAGCTGTACTTGCCGTCAGGATAGGCAGCATGGTTGATCCACTGCCCAGGCTTCTCAAGCAGGCCGTACTCCAGGTTCACGGCGATGGGGTGGCGCGTGTCGCCGTCAAGCACCAGATGGGTGCCGGCAGGACGGTAGCACTTGTTCACCATGGTGCCGCGCATGAGCATGTCCACCACTAGCGAGTCGCCCGGGTTCAGGGCCTTGTAGCGCACATTGGGCGTGATCTGATAGTAAGTGGTCGATACCTCCTTGATGTCGACGGGCGAGGTCTCAGGCATCTTCAGTGACCGCGAAAACTGGTTGAAGTAGAGTTGCCAGTTATTCGAGAGATTGGCATTCGACACGTTCTTGATGATGAAGCGCGAGCTGTAATAGCCCTTCTCTGCCTCGTTTTGTCCCATTTCCCATCGCACGGCTACGGGCGATTGCGCCAAGCCTTGCATTGTCACAGCAACCACCAGGCCCAGCAGGCTCATCATTGTTTTTTTCTGTTTCATCTATAATCGTTTTTTTAGTATAAACAACGTGATAACAATATATTCAACATCAGTTCAAAATTCGAGAATTCGTGACCAAGAACACCGTGACTATGACAGTACCTTGATGAGCAGGTTGCGGCAGGCGTCCTCGAGGAGGTCGAGGACGAGCTCAAACCCCTCACTGCCTTCATAGTAAGGGTCAGGGACATAGTCGTAGTGAGGATGGTTAATGTACGGACTAATCAGTTCGATTTTTCGCACTTCCTCAGGCGTGGCGGCTAGTTCGCGCAGGTCGGCAGCATTGGCACTGTCCATCGCCACAATTAGGTCAAACTCTTCAAAGTCACTCCCTTCGACACGGCGGCTGCGGTGCGTCAGCTCATAACCCCGTGGGCGGGCATGTACCCGCATGCGGCGGTCAGGCAGGTCGCCGTCGTGATAGCCGCTGGTGCCTGCCGAGTCAATCAGGAACCGTTCGGTGAGTCCGCGCTCGTCCACCAGCCGTTGCATCACAGCCTGGGCCGCCGGCGACCGGCAAATGTTCCCTAGGCACACAAACAGTATCTTGTATTTCTCGTTGCTACTCAATTTTCTATCCATGAATTATTCAGATGGGTTTACGCCGTCTGGGGCGTGACGACACCGTGGATGGTGTCGATGTACTTGGCGAGGGGCAGCATGTAGGGAGTGAACACCGACAGTTGCTCGTCGAAGGGAGCCTCATTCACTACAATCTCCTTGGTGATGTCGCCGTTCTCGCACACATAGGCGATGATCGTGTTCAAGAAGTCTTCCTGTTCGGCGTTCAACTCGTTGCCCGAGATGAACTCAGCGAAGCGCCTGACGGCGTGCTTGCGGTCGACACCCACCATCGAGCGGATAAAGATGGCGACATTGGTGCCACACGGCATGCCGTGGGTGTATTTGTCGTAATCGTCCTTGCTGCCGAGTTCCTGCCACAAGATGCGTTCCAGTTCGGTAAAGTCGGCCTTGGTCAGTTGCTCCATGCCGTAAATCTTTCGCAGCACCGGCAAGTCACGGTTCTTCGAGAGGAAGTCAAGCACGCTCTGCTTGTACGACATGCGGGGGGTGATGCCCTCTGTGGTGCCCTCGTCGGTGATCTCGTCGGTGATGTTCACCGAGAACCACCGGTCGTCTTGCCCAAACAGGAACTTCACCAAGTCTCGCAGGTCTTTCCGCACCTTTTCGAGCCAAGGCAGCGACACGTTCTGCCATGCTACTTCCGACAGCACTTCCTTGATGGTGTCCATCTTGGCCTGTACCTGTGGCAGCGTGGCTTTCTCTTGCAGTTTCTCGGCAATGGTCTGCACCGATTGCACCGAACGCACACAGTTGGTCTCCCCGTCGATGAACGACAGCTCGATGACCATGGTCAGCACATCAAACTTCTTGGCACTCTCATCGAGGGTGTTTTTGGGCAACAGGGGCGCAATCTCGGCGCTCAGCGTGTTCACGTCAACCTCCGACAGGTATGCCCATGACTCGTCCTTCTTGAGGTGGCTCACTTGGGCCCATCGCTCCCGCACCGAGATGTGACTGTCGCTCAGGCTGGCGACCTGCTCTTTCAAGATCGCCTTTATCTCGTCGTGAAGCCCACGGGCAAACGCGTCTTCTTGATACTTCTGATGCTGAAGGTGGAACGCTATCTTGGCACGCAGTGAGAAGATTTTCTCGGTCAGCGACTGCGTGGTCTTCAACTTGGTGCCGTCGGGGTTCTTGTCGAAGAACTCGAAGTTGCGGCACCAATCGAAGATGTAGAAGCCCTCCTTGTCCCTCCCGGTACCGAAGATGTCCTTTGACAGGCGGGTGCCGCGACCAATCATCTGCATGAACTTGATGCGGCTCTTCACTATCTTGAAGAACACAAGGTTCAGCACGTCGGGCACGTCGATGCCGGTGTCGAGCATGTCGACACTCACGGCTATCTGCGGATTGCCGTCGCGAATCTCGAACTTGTCAATCAAGTCTTTCGAGTAGGTGACATAGTTGTCGATGAGCGCGCAGAACTCGCTGCTCTCGGCGGCATACTCGGGATACAAGGCATAGAACCGCTCGACAATCATCTCGGCGTGGCGGTGGTTGTAGGCAAAGATGATGCTCTTGCCGATGCGCTCGCCGCTCTGCACCTTCAGGCCGTTCTCCATCAGGTCTTGCAGCACATGGTCAATGGTGTCTTGGTTGAAGATATACTTGAATAGTTCGTTGCTCTGGATGTCGCGGTGGTAGTCCTCAATGTCGATGGCCTGTTTCGCCTGCTCATATTCCCACACCTTCTCGAGTTGCTCCTGTTCTTCCTCGCTGAGGTCGTTGTACTTGATGCCCTCTTGAAGGATGAGCGAACCGCGCTTGAAGCCCCGGTAATTAACGAGGTAGCCATCGGCAACGGCATCCTCCAATTCGTAGGCATAGTTGGGCACACCTTGCTCCATTTCGAAAGTATCATAGGTGCTGCGGTCCACCTCGTCGCGTGGAGTCGCCGTCAAGCCCACGAGCAGCGCGTCAAAGTAGTTGAAGATGGCTGAATATTTGCCGAAAATGCTGCGATGGGCCTCGTCGATGATGATGAGGTCGAACCGCCCCACGGTGAACGCCTTCTCGTCGGTGTCGATGTAGTTGATCATCGTCTGATAGGTCGAGAAGGTGATGCGGGCGGTGGTGTCGGGGTCTTTGTCTTCGCTCAGCACCGAGGTGGTCATGTGGGGCAGCAACTTGACGAAGTTCTTGTGGGCTTGGCTCACGAGGGGGATGCGGTCGGCAAGGAAGAGCACATTCTTCACCCATCCGTTGCGCGTGAGCACGTCGACCAACGAGATCGATACCCTTGTCTTGCCCGTGCCGGTGGCCATGACCAAGAGGCCGCGCCGGTGCTTGCCGTTGAAGTGCTCGCACACGGCCTTGATGGCCATCTTCTGGTAATGGCGTTCGGTGATGTGGTCCTTGACGCTGAAGTCGGTGATGTCGTGCCGTTGCCGTTGCTGTATCAGCCACTCCAGGTCGCTCTCGCTGTGGAAGGCATACAGACGGCGGGGTGGATAACCCAAGCCGTCTATGATGTAGGTCTCAAAGCCGTTGGTGTAGTAGATGACGGGGCGCCGGCCATACCGCTGCTCGAGGCAGTCGGCATAGAGTTCGGCCTGGTGCTTGCCCTTGATGGGCGACACGCTTGTGCGCTTGGCCTCAATCACGGCAAGGGGCAGGCCGTTGCTTCCAAACAGCACATAGTCGCAATAGCCTTTCCCCTCGTTGTTGGGCATCCCCTCTACCTCGACCTCGATGCAGGCCTTTGATGGCTGCACGCTGCCCTCGATGTCAAGCGCATGCCATCCGGCCTCTTTCAGCATCAGGTCGATATAGAGTTTGCGGGTCTCGGCCTCCGAGATGTCCATTGGCACTTCCACGACCGGAGTTTTGTCTTCGACGGCTTCCTTGCTTGACGCCTCGATGATGGGCGATGTGGGTGTCACCACGACTGCCGGCGCTGTGACCACCGGTGCCTGTGGGCTGTTGGGGATAAGCGACCGGTCAAAGGGCACAATCTCTTGGATAACGTTCAGTTTGTGCAGGATGGCGGCAACCACATTGTAGATGTTGAGTAGGCAGAAGAACGACTCTCGCTTAGTCACTGGCACGCCATGCGCACCGTTGTTGCCCACCTTGCGAACATAGTGGACGGCCATCATCACGCGCTCGTCGCCGATAAAGTCCCGGAATACCTCGCCATCTACGAGTTCAAACAGCGATGTCCGCTCGGGAATCTCGATGTTCTTCATCACATAGAGCGACCTGACCACGTACTCCAATGCCTTCCTGGCGCTGACAGCACTGAGGTCGGGGTTGCTCACCTGCAACTCCTCGGCCGCTGCACAGAAACCGTGCAGTTCGGTCAAGCCCAATTCCTGTAGATAGTCGAAGTTACGCATATAATATGATTATTAAGATAAACCTGCTTGTTCGGTGAAGCAACATTTTTAATCGTTGCGTTCGTTCTTATCCTTGTTGTCTTTGCCCTTTTTACCAAGTTTTTTGATAGTTTCAAAATAGGCCTGCTCTACTGGTGATAGAGTGTGGTCACGCCACTGGTCATACTCAGCCTTGGCCTTTGCCATCGCATCGTTGTGACTAATACTGCCAGCACCTTGAAGCAGTTCTTGTCCAGTACTAGAAAGGATGTTGTCAAGTTGCTGAACATAGTCAGTCATATACATTGGTTGATGACGCATAGCTTGGATTTCGGCAAAATCAAAATATCCTGATACGAGGTTGTTGAGCACTTTCAACTCGTCTTGAGAGAGGTAGTTCTTAGCAATGCGAGCGTCCTGCAAGGTGGGCCAGTCACCACTAAATGTTGTCATTCCCATGAATGGTTTGGTGTTGTCGGCACGCTCAAAAATAACCTCAGCTGCTGTATGTCCATGAGCAGCATAGTGCAGTTTGTTCTGAACTATTTTGAAAAATGCCACTGAGATATTGCTGCGTGGGTCATAGTCAACAGCAGTGGCATAGAGGTCTAGCACCTGGCGATAGAGAACACGTTCCGATGAACGGATATCACGGATGCGGTCAAGAAGCTCTTTCCAATAGTTACCGCCACCTAACTGCTTGAGACGTTCATCATCCATGGTGAAACCTTTGATGATGTATTCTTTGAGACGCTCTGTAGCCCAACGGCGGAAGTGAGTTGCTACTATAGAACGGACACGATATCCCAATGAGATAATCATGTCAAGGTTGTAGAAAGGCAACTCTCTGTTTACTTGTCGGTTCCCCTCGATTTGAACCTGTCGGAATTTCCGACAGGTTGCCTCTTCGCTGAGTTCGCCCTCATCGTAAATATGTTTAATGTGCTCAACCACATTTGTTCGAGAAGACTGGAAGAGTTCAGCCATCTGCTGCTGCGTGAGCCATACCGTCTCTTGTTCGACACGAACTTCGATGTGGGTCTGGCCATCTTCGCTTTGATATATTATAATGTCGCCATTATTCATTGGCATTAACTTGTCTTCCATATATTTTTATTATTATAAATTAACCAAACCAGTAATCCATGCGGCTGTCAAACAGCGTCTGCACCTCGGCAATGGATTGTTGAATCAACGCCTTTTGCTGCTCTATCGCCTCAATCTTCGCGGCAAATTCTTGCTGGAGAGCGAGAGGGGGGTATATTATTCTCGCCTTCTTAATCTCACCAAGATGCAGATTAGGTACACCTACGCCTTTCAATGACCTGTCAAATTGTTCTTTTGTAAGAGGATTATTGATGGCATAAAGTAGATATTTGGGACAATAAGGTTTTCGTGGCCTCAATAAGGCAAGACTGACATATATATCGAATATTTCATCTGTTTCTACAATAGCACAGATTCCTGTTGTTCCGTTCTTACAAAGCAATATGTCATTTCTCTGTGGTGCAATTCGCTTATGCAATTCTTTATGTAAGTCAATTGGAATATACTTTATGTTAGCCCAATTAATTGTGCCTCCCACGACATCTTTTGCAGATAGGAACTTTACACCATTTTCTTTGTCATCAGTGTATGTAGGGGTCTGATGAGTACCATCTTTAATAAATTCGCAAACATCATTCAAACATTTAATGGGAAAAGCCGTATCAGATATATCGCCAAACATGGTGTAGAAGATGGATTGTGCGAGTTGGTCGTAGGCTTTCAGTTGTTCTTTCTTCTTCTCGATAATGCCAGACAGCAAATCCAATTCATCCACTATCCGCTCCTGCTCTGCAACCGGCGGAATGGGAATAGGGATTTTATCAAAGTCTTTCTTTGTAATGTGTTGCATCGTAATACCATGTACCTTACTCTTCATCTCATTGATGCGTGAATCCACCACATATTCAAAGAACCTTTTATCAATCTTTCCTTTATTAAAAACTACCTTAAAGATATGCTGATTTAGTATGGCTTCACCTTCTTTCCATTCAAAGACTCCTAAACTACCGGACCAGGAAATGAGGACATCACCTTTTGATACTATATATTTGGTATCTATGCTGCCATCATAGTGATTAAACGCGGCATCAGGATTATTAAGATTCTGAATTCGAATTATTTTTCGTCCACTATCTTTCCAATCAGATGGCTTAAAGGGGTAGCCATTTATAAATGTAGCCACCTCGCCCAACTTCTTATATGTCCATCCTTGTTTACTCATTGTTGTCCTCTTGCTCGTAATAGTAGGAATAATCAATGCCTTTCATAAATGTCTCGCGATCATTCACTTGGTCGGTGAGTGCCGAGTGTAGCAGGTCGTGGAGTCGCGCTGGACGCGTGGCACTTAATATCATGGCGGAAAGATAATCTTTCTTGGCAATCTTGCTCCAGTCGATGCATTGGCCAAGACGGCTCTTGAGTAAGAGGTCGAGCCAAAGCCGCGTGCTGCGCCCATTGCCCTCCATAAATGGATGCGCTACATTCATCTCCACATATTTTGCAACGATTTCGTCAAATGTGTGGTCGGGCATACGGTCTATCTTACGCAAGGATTGCACCAAGTATTCTGCACGGCAAAAGATGAAACCGCCCTTCGAGATGGTCACATTCCTGATTTGTCCCGCAAAGTCATAAAGCCCGCCGAACAGATAGGCATGAATCTGCTGCAAGCCACGAGTGGTGCCTATCTCCACGTTTTCCATCAGCTCGCTGCCCCACAGGGCGTAGGCCTTCTCACGGCTCTTGCCGTCAATGGAGTCGCTGTCGCTGGCAAACCAGTGAACGAAGCGCGCGGCATTCCTGTTGGGGATGTTCTCGGCAAGCAACAAGACTCCTTTATCATCGAGCACATCGGTCAAATAATACTTGCCGTCTGATGCACGAAGTTTCAGTTGGTTAGTGCCACTAACCAACTCACTGCCCTGCTTGCGGAGTTTAGTCTTGAGGTATTTCCAGTAGTTGCGTGTACGGGCATAGTCATCCTGGCCGTTGATGGCACCGACAACATCAAGCACCGAGAACCACCACTTGTTGTGCGCGTCGTCCCACACGGCACGCACCTCGTGGTCGTTGTAGAACCGGATGGATATCTTGCGGACTTCTGCCATGATGTTTCTTTAAAGGTATTTCTCCTTAAACGCAGCCATGGCGTCGTTGATGTCGGCTTGCAGCGAGGCAATCTTGTCAAAGAGCACCTCGGGGGCGTCATACTCGACTTTGACCCGCTCCACTTCCTTGTACTTGTTGATGCTCAGGTCGTAGTCGTTGGCTCGGATGTCCTCAACGGGCACTAGGAACGACTGGTCTTTGCGGGTGCGCTCGGCCTCGCCCTCCAGGTTCTTGAAGCGGGCAATCACATCGGGGATGTCGTTCTCGGGGCACTCGGTGCGCTTCTGGTCGAGGGTGTAGCCGTCGGCCTTCATGTCGTAGAACCATACCTTGTCGGTGCCGCCGGCACCCGTCTTGGTGAACACCAAGATGGCGGTCGACACACCGGAGTAGGGCTGGAACACGCCACTCGGCATCGAGATGACCGCCTGCAGCCGTTGGTTGTCGACCAACTCCTTGCGCAGCGCCTTGTGAGCGGTGCTGTTGCCGAACAGCACGCCGTCGGGGACGATGCTGGCGCAACGGCCGCCCATCTGCAGCATGCGGATAAACAGGCTCACAAACAGCAACTCGGTCTTCTTGGTCTTGGTGATGGCCAGCAGCGACTTGCTCACTGCGTCATAGTCGAGGCTGCC
>JAEEVE010000307.1 GCA_016290765.1 Muribaculaceae bacterium | reverse complement strand
CGTTGGCGGCCGGAGTGGGGTCGGTCCACGTAGCCTTGAACGAGGTCTCGGTCACGTCGCTGGCTTCTTGCAGCGTGATGGCCTCTTTCTTGAGGGTTGCGACGCCCTTGAGGTTGACGACGACATCCTCGGCATCGGTGCTCTTGATTGTCAGCTTGCCAGTGAATTCGCCATGCACAGTGGGCTTGAAGGTGACGGTCACTGTCTTTCCTGCCTCGGCCTCAGCGATGGTCACATTGGTGGGGCTGACAGTGAACACATTGTTGGCATCTGTCTTTGTGATGGTCACATTGTCAGTCAGTCGTTCTCCTGTGACCGTAAAGGTAGCGGTCGTCGTTTCGTTGGTGTTGCAGGTCATGTTGAGGTCGGTAACCGAAGCTTCCAACATCGGTCCAGGAGGCGCGATGCCAATAATCATTGCCTCACCATAGTTGAAGACATAAGAGCCCGATTGGCCAGTAGCGCCAGTTGAGGTGGTGAAGTTGTGCAGGGTGCAGTAGCCGTTGCTGTCGCCACTCCACCCCCAGTTCACGTAGTACTTTCCGTTGGCATCGCAACCAAACACATTGAAGGCATGACCCGAAAGTTGATACCAACTGTAGTCATAAGCGAGATATTCAATGGGGTTTCCTTTATAGAGCTCGTTCAACATGAACTCATTCCATTGAGCATCGGTGTAATGCTGTGGACCGTTGGAGTAACCACTCCAACCACCGCCCTGCAACTCGGTTAGAAGTAGATATTGGGCATCGGTGTATCCCATGTTGAGAACACCCTGATAAATTTCGGGGTCGTTGGCACCGCTAGCGCTGGTTCCATAAGAATAATCGGGAATCGCCTGGCCAGCATAGCGCATCAACCATGCCACAGCATCCTTCTGTGCCGAAGTAGAAGAGTAATTGGTAGGACCCGTGTATTCGTCGATAATGTTGTCCCAGTCGGCGGCACGTTCAGGCAGAGCTGGTGCGGCAATACCATTAGAGGAGGAGATAGAAGCTACAGCAGGATAGGTCTTGGGCCATTTCCACTTGTAGTAGCACATAGCTAGCGATGTGGCTGGGCAACCAGTGACGGCGTGACTGCCCCCACTGGTGGGACACTGGTTGTTGTAAGGAGCACTCTGGTCCCAGTTGGCTTTTACCAGTGGGGCAACTGGGGTGGTCGATGCCCTTAGAGGCTCTGACGCCTTCATTGTACCAGCCTTGAGGCCATCAATCTGATACTTGTATTTGTTGAGTAGCCATTGCATGGCGGGCGGGATGTTGTTCAGGTCAATGCACCCTTCCTCACCGTACATCAGAATTTCTGGTGCTTGGTCATCACCGGCAACGACGACATACGACTTGTCGGAATTGAAGATGTAATAATCCACAGCCGAGGGTTTTGCCACCGAGGGCTCAGCCTTAACGAGCTGGAGGTTGGTTGCAGCCGGGGCTCTCAGGCGACCGTTGGCAACTTGTTTGGTCATGAACGACCTAGCCGCTTTTTGTGCGGTAGCTAAGTCGACATCGGCTGCTTGCAGCTGGGTTGACGCACACACCATGAGAGCGAGCGACAACACTTTTAATCGGTTAATAAGCTTCATAAATGATAGTGGTTTGAAAATTACTAAGAATCTTCTAGTTAGAGGTTATTGTTTGAAAACTATATTAAGAATATTGCAAAAAGCACGCAAAAGTACTATTTTGAATTGCAACGGGCAAATGTTTTGTGCTAAAAAAATGCAAAATGCTGCTATTTGAGCTCCTACTAGGGCATGGTGGATATGTCAATCGGGTGGATTCGTACAAATCCACCCGATTGCATTGATAGTGATTGTTTGGGATGAGTTACTTGCCCAGGATGATATTCACAACCAGGTTCACGTCCCCGACATCGATTTTGCCATTGCCGTCCACGTCGCCGTGCGAAATATAGTCAGCATTGTTCTCCTTGCCCAGGATGATATTTACCAAGATGTTCACATCACCCACGTCAACCTTGCCATTGCCATCGATATCTCCCAAGATACCAGATTGGCCAAGCAAGGTCACTTGCTTGTTCTTGGTCCAGTTGCCCTCGGTTTGATCGATATACACTGGCTTGACCTTGAATCGGTAGGTCTTGGCTGGTGTGAGGCCCGACACGGTGTAGTACTTGTTGGTGATTCCAGTGATGAGTCGATACAGTGCGTCGCCTTGCTCAGCAGCTGCGCGCAGCGGTGCCTTGGCTTCCGATACGTCGCCATTGTGAATCTCAATGTGGTTGATGATCACGCGTTTACCGTTTTTAATGGTGGCAAACTCTATCTTCTGTCCAGCCTGAGTCGGTGCGTCCAACACCACGGTGAAGTCGGTATTGGCCTCTGAGACGACAATCGTCTCGCTCGAACTGCCACAGGTAATCTTCAGATTGGGATTATTGTCGGTCTTATAGGGTGAGGCAGTAACCTTCACTGTCACCTTGCCGCCACAGTCGCTCAGGTCAATAGCGGGGCTGGTGAGCACGCCTATCTCCTTACTTGAGCCCAAACGAATGCCTCCAACTTCGCGATACAGTTTGCTTCCTGTCCAACCCGGATTTTCCATCCAGCTGTTCAGGCTCGAGCTGATGTCGGTGCTGCTTGCTGCGGTGAACTTGTTGAAATTCTCCACCAGTAAGAGTGTCGCCGCATTGGGGTCATACTCCTTGACCTCGAGAGTGTAGCTGGCGACGTTGGCGGCCGGAGTGGGGTCGGTCCACGTAGCCTTGAACGAGGTCTCGGTCACGTCGCTGGCTTCTTGCAGCGTGATGGCCTCTTTCTTGAGGGTTGCGACGCCCTTGAGGTTGACGACGACATC
>JAEEVE010000001.1 GCA_016290765.1 Muribaculaceae bacterium | reverse complement strand
GCCTACGATTTCGTCACCATGCGCCGAAAACAATGAGCGACAATATCTACACGCCACATACGTTGACCAATGGATTGCGGATGGTGCATGTGCGCACCAGTTCGCCAGTGGCATGGTGTGGCCTGGCGGTGAATGCCGGTAGCCGTGACGACGGCGAGGGCCAGTATGGGCTGGCACACTTTGTCGAGCACACTATTTTCAAGGGTACGACACATCGCCGCTCATGGCACATCATCAACCGCATGGAGAGCATCGGTGGAGAGCTCAATGCCTATACCACCAAGGAGAATACGATGGTCTACTCGGTGTTCCCGGCCGAGCACTTGGCGCGTGCAGTCGAATTGCTGGCCGACCTGGTATGCTGCTCAACCTTCCCTAAAGACGAGATTGAGCGTGAACGCGACGTGGTGCTCGAGGAAGCCGACAGCTATCGCGACACGCCGGGTGATGCCGTCTACGACGATGTCGAGGACATCTTGTTTGCTGGCAGTGCCTTGGGGCACAATATCCTGGGCATTGAGGAGCACCTGCGCGGTCTAGGGTCGGACCACTGCATGAACTACCTCAAGTCGCTTTATGTACCCGACAATATGGCCTTTTTCGTGGTGGGTAACATGGTACCTGAGCGGGCATTCCGTTTGGCTGAGCGTCACATGGGCGGAATGGATTGCCCCCTGCAGCGTGTGCCGCGCAAGGTACCGCGCGTCAACGCTCCTAGTCAGCACACTGTCGAGATGCACCTGCACCAGGCACACACTGTGGTGGCGATGCGGTTGCCTAGCATGTACAGCGATCAGCGGTTTGCCCTATCATTGCTTAATAATATTCTGGGCGGGCCAGGGATGAACTCATTGCTGAATGTCCAGTTGCGTGAGCGACGAGGATATGTCTACACCGTTGAGTCAACCCTATCGCTCCTGAGCGACTGCGGCATGATGCAGGTGTATATGGGTTGCGATCCCAGCGACATTCGCTCGAGTATGCGCGTGATAGACCATGTGACACGTGATTTGGCCAATAATTGTCTCACCGAGCGTCGCCTAGATGCTGCCAAGCGCCAGTATTGCGGTCAGTTGCTACTGGCTGCCGACAGTGCCGAATGGATGGCGATGAGTGCTGGTCGCAATATGCTGTGTCACGGGCAAGTGACCACGCTTGATGAGATGGTAGAGTGCATCACCGCTGTCACGCCCGAGCAGGTGCGCTGTGCTGCCGAGCATATTACACTAGATCAGGCAACTACTCTGACGTTGCGGTAGGATACTTATAAACTGTAAACTGTAAACCTTTTCTCGATAGTGAATAGAATTTTATTTGTGAGATGGGCCTTCGCCATTGTGCTGGGGGTGTTGACGAGTTGTTCAAGCAGTGATTTCACCATTCAGGCGCAGCTTGACGGTATGCCCGAGCGCATCGTGATCATTGCTTATAACGGTGACCATGGCATCGTCACCGAGCGTGTCACGCTCGAACAAGGGAACTCAGTAACTTATCATGGTAGCAGTGAGGAATACACCTTGGTGAGCATGTGGGATCAGCAAGGGCAACTTATCGCCCAACTGGTGGCGCACAATGGCGACAAGATGACTGTCAAGAGCGATGGCCTGCAGCTGCCCACCACACAAGTGAGCGGAAACGAGGTGACCGAGCAGTGGATGAAGTTCCGCAAGGACAACAACCAGGCCTATGACAGTCACGATACCGCAGCCATCGATCGCCTCATCGAGCAATATATTGGGCAGCATCCCGACAAGCTGCTTTCAACAGTCCTGCTGGTGGCCGACTATGGCCAACTTGACGGCGGAAAGCGTATGCGCCAACTGCTGCAGGACATCCATGCCGAAGTGCGTCCCCAGCGATTGACAAGCACATTGGAATACTTGTTGCAGCTGCAACATGACATGCCCGAGCGCATCAGTACTCTCACCCTCTACCGGCTAGGCAAGGGTTTCGAGGACCTGAAGGCCAATGAGCGCGCGACGGTGCTACTATTCTGGTCACGCAACGACGAGTCGCGGCAAGCATGTATCGATTCGATGCGTGCAATGGCGCGTCGGGAGGGTGAAAAACTCCAATTGGCCGACGTGCTTGTCGACCCCGATACCGCGCAATGGAGCAGAACGGTCAGTAAAGACTCGTCAACATGGGTTCACTGGTGGGCTCCAGGGGGCGTCATGGACCCGATGCTGGGAGGCATACCCATTGTTCGTACACCTTTGTTTGTTGTCACCGACTCAACAGGACGCATCACACATTCTGGTCAGCAACTTCAATGAATTCACCCATCGATCAATAGAAAGAAATGAACTTTACGCCGCTTGTCAAGGGACACTTCCGCAACCGTCTGCAAGAGCAGACACGTTTCATCGACCATGCTGATGCTGTTCAGCAGGGCGAGTTGGTCAAACTTGTCGAGACTGCTGCGCTCACAGCGTTTGGCCGTCGCTATGACTTCTCGACGGTGCGCACTTATCGCGACTTTGCCACGCGTGTGCCCTTGCACCGATACGAGGATCTGCGACCTATGATCATGCGCATGGTAGATGGCGAGCAGGGCGTGTTGTGGCCTGGGCGCACGTGGAACTTTGCACAGTCGAGCGGCACTAGCGATGGGCGCAGCAAGTTCATTCCCATTACCCCTCAGGCACTCAAGCGCAACCACTATCAGGGAGCAAGTGATGTGGTGGCACACTACTTAAATCTGAATCCCCAAAGTCGCATTTTCGCTGGAAAGGCAATGATTCTGGGCGGCTCGTTCGCCACCCAGCTGAAGACCAAGCCCGGTGTGCAAGTGGGTGATCTGAGCGCCACTCTCATCCAAAATATCAACCCTCTTGCCAACCTCTTCCGTGTGCCTAGCAAGCAGGTAGCGCTCATGGCCGACTGGAACGAGAAGCTGCCTGCTCTGGTCGAAGCCAGCATCGGGCAGAATATCACCAATCTGAGCGGTGTTCCCTCATGGTTCCTTACCGTGCTGCGTCGCGTGTTGGAACGCACGGGCAAGTCGTGCATCCACGAGGTGTGGCCCAACTTGGAGGTTTTCTTCCACGGAGGCATCGCCTTTGCGCCCTATCGTGAGCAATACGAGGCCATCTGCGACATGAGCCGCATGCACTTCCTTGACACCTACAATGCTAGCGAGGGATTCTTTGCTGTGCAGACCCTCTGGGACGATACTGCTATGATGCTCTTGCTCGACATTGGCGTGTTCTATGAGTTCCTGCCCATCGAGCAGATCGACAGCAGTGAACCCGATGTGCTGCCCATCTGGGAGGTGGAGCCGGGGCGCACCTACGAACTCATCATTACTGCCTGCAACGGCTTGTGGCGCTACCGTATCGGTGACACGGTTACTGTCACGCAGCGCAACCCCGTCAAGATCAAGATTGCCGGACGCACCAAGAGCTTTATCAACGCCTTTGGCGAGGAAGTGATGGTGCACAATACCGACCAGGCCATCACCCGAGCGGCACAGGAGACCGGTGCCCAAGTGCTTAACTACACCGTCGCCCCCGTCTATGCCAGCGACCGCCAGAGCGGGCATCACCAATGGCTGGTGGAGTTTGCTGTCGAGCCCGCCGACCGTCGCCATTTCATCACGCTGGTCGACCAGTACTTGCAGGAAGGCAACAGCGACTACCAGGCCAAGCGTGCAGGAAGCATCTTCCTCGTACCGCCAACTATGGTCGTGGCACCGCAGGGATTGTTTGACCGCTGGCTTGCATCGACAGGCAAGTTGGGTGGACAGCGAAAAGTGCCTCGCCTAAGCAACGACCGCACAATTATCGAGGCCATGCTAGCGCTGATAACAGCGACTAAGGCCTAAAGCGCACAGCGAGTTCTACCAGCCAAAGGGCGTTCTCCTAGTGCGCAGCGAGGTCTAATATAAGGTCTAAAGTCTAAAAAGAACGTTAAAAAACGTAATTTTTGTCGGTTTTCATTTTTCATAATATATATGCTGTAATATGCTCTTAGCCTTGTAGTCGTGGGAGTTGAGCAAAGGTGACCCTCTTGGAATGTTAAAGAGTGTAAATGTTTAAAGGTGTTTCACAAGGTTGCATGCTAGCCGGGTTTGCTGTACCTTTGCATCATGAAAATTTTGAACAGCATTACAAACCACGTTTCAGTGACTAAATCGACAATCATTTTTACATTAATTATATTGTCAAGCTTTGCGTTCTCGACCAGTGCGCAGGAGCTTGTTTCGCGCAAGCACGGTACTGTGCGTGAGCAGATGGAGCAGTCATCATTGCGACAGAATCATCGCAGTGTTGTCAGCGATTTGCTTGACTACGCCTTCAAGTTCCGCGGTGTGCCCTATCGACATGGTGCTATGTCACCTCGAGCATTTGACTGCTCAGGTTTTACAAGCTATGTCTTTAAGCAGTTTGGCATCAATCTGGACCGACGCAGCAGTGCGCAGATTTATGATGGACGTCGCGTGAAGCGCGAAGACCTGCAGCCTGGCGACCTCGTGTTCTTCACCGGTCGCGCTATTGGCAACCGCATCGGCCATGTGGGTATCGTCACCGAGGTCGATAAGAACGGTCAAGGTGGATTCAAGTTTATCCACGCAGCTGTCCACTCGGGAATCACCGAGAGCCACTCCAGCGAGTCCTATTATCGCCCTCGCTATCGTGGCGCCTGCCGAGTCATAGAGTAGTATTTTTCATAACGGATAGTGCTTTCCCCGCCCTCGCTGGCGGGGTTTTCTTTAGAATGGTTTACATTGACGACCATATTGATAGCCTCGATGTTGATGCGGCGCTGGCTGCCGTCGACCCAGAACGCCGTGAATATGCCTTGCGCTATAAGCACGAGCGATCTCAGCGGCAGTGCCTCGCAGCCTGGTTGCTGCTGCAGCAGGCGCTCAGGCAGGAGTATGGCATTACTGGTGCGTTAAGGCTGCTGTACAACGAGCACGGCAAGCCGTCGCTCATCGACTATCCTGACATTTACTTCAACCTGAGCCACTGCCGCGATGCCGTGGCGTGTATCGTCGGAGACAGCCCCGTGGGCGTTGATGTAGAGTGCATCGACCGCTATCGCCCTCTGCTCCTCAATTACACCATGAGCGAGCAAGAACGGCAACTGATAGCAGCCTCACCTCACCCTGCCACAGCGTTCATCCGCTTGTGGACCATGAAGGAGGCACTGCTCAAGCTAACGGGCCAGGGTATCACCAACGACCTGCACACCGTGCTTGACAACACCCAAGCCTACCGCTTCGATACCACCTTCCACCCCACCTACATTTGCACCACCTGCATGATGAAATAGGAAAACTTTTGCACCATCCACTACCCCATAGACATCTTACACTCAATGAACCTAGGACAAATTAAAGCGTATTATGAGCGTTTTAAACGCTGGCAGCTGTCGCCCACCGACTATGAGTTTGCCAGCGATGAAGTGCAGCATTGCCTGAACTGTGGGCATGACTTCGCTGGTAACTACTGCCCTTATTGCTCACAAAAGGCGGGCGAAGGCCAAATTAGCTGGCACAGCGTCCGGCAAAGCTTCATGGACATCTGGGGTTTGGGATCTCATTCGCTGCCCCGGTCGGTTTGGCATCTGTTGGTGCGTCCTGGCTACCTGATTGGCGATTACATCAGCGGCAAGCGCCAGGTGAGTTTCCCACCCGTCAAGATGCTGTTTTTCGTGGCGGTGATCATTGTGCTTCTGGATTATTTTCTGATGCCACTATTGTTTGGTAGCGCATTTGATGTTTACGGTGGGCATATGAGCAGTTACGACGGCTTTGACAATTGGAATAAGACACATTTCGCCTGGACCTACTTTGGGGTGGCCGTGTTGGGCATCTTGCCCACGTGGGTTCTATTCCGCCATGCGCCTCGACACCCCCATCACACCTTACCTCAAGGCTTCTTTATCCAGGTGTTTATGTGTGTACTCAATCTGGTGCTGTCGTTCATCATTTTGCTGCCACTCATGTTGATGGAGTTCTCGATTTACTTTATTGTCAGTTGGATAATACTCATACTCTATTACGTCATCACCTACAAGCAAGTGTTCGGTTATGGCATCTGGGGCACATTGTGGCGGGTGCTGATTGTCTTCGGCTTTATCGTTTACGCAATTGAATCGTTGATGAGTTTGCTTTTTGGAGTGTTGCCCAGCGCATTGGAACAGTCCGTGCTAGGGAGCAACAAATACCTATTTGCAAGCATTCAGCTAGGCTACGGATTAGTGCTACTAGCCCTCGGCTGGCTAATCGACCTGGTTGCCAGGAAGACAAGCCACAAAGGCAAGAAATAACTCCAATTGACCTTGGAAATCAGGAAACAATAATGCCTGCCGAGAGATTAACAGTTCGGTGGGCATTATTGTTCCATAGTGCACAAAGATTAAAGCATCTGTCCTGGAGCGAAGTAGTTGCTGCGGTCGAGGTTGCGGTAGCCAATGGCTTCCATGATGTGGTGCTGCTGGACACGAGGAGCGGCCTCGAGGTCGGCGATGGTGCGGGCAACCTTGAGGATGCGGTCATAGGCACGGGCACTCATGTTCATCCGCTCCATGGCGTCTTTTAATTTCTCCAGGCCGGCAGCGTCGGGCTCGGCGTACTGGTGGAGCAGCGACGGGGTCATCTGGGCGTTGCAGTAGATGCCTTTCTCACCCTTGAAGCGCTCGGCCTGGATGGCTCGGGCGGCGATGACGCGCTCGCGGATGGCGGCGCTGGGCTCGCCAGGGGCTTTGCTGGACATCTGGTCGAAGTCAACGGGCTGCACCTCTATTTGCAAGTCGATTCGGTCAAGTAGTGGCCCACTGATTTTGCTCATGTAGTGCGAACGTTGGTAGTCGGTGCAGATGCATTGTTTCTTGGGGTGGCCGTAGTAGCCGCACGGGCACGGGTTCATACTCGCCACGAGCATGAACGAGGCTGGGTACTCTGTAGCATAGCGGGCGCGACTGATGCTGATCACGCGGTCCTCCAGCGGCTGCCTCATCACCTCCAACACTGACCTTGGAAATTCAGGGAGTTCGTCCATGAAAAGGACACCATTATGTGCTAGCGAAATCTCGCCCGGCGTGGGATAAGACCCGCCACCCACTAGGGCGACCGAAGAAATGGTATGGTGGGGAGAGCGGAAAGGGCGTTGCGTCATCAGGGTGGTGCCTGTGGGCAACTTGCCCGCCACACTGTGAATCTTGGTGGTCTCGAGGGCTTCGGTGAGTGTGAGTGGTGGCAGAATGCTGGGAAGGCGCTTTGCCATCATTGATTTGCCCGAGCCTGGACTGCCCACAAGCAGAATGTTGTGTCCGCCGGCACATGCCACCTCAAAGGCTCTCTTGACGTTCTCTTGGCCGCGTACTTCTGCAAAGTCGTATGGGAATTGCCCTTGGGCACGGGCAAATTCGGCGCGTGTGTCGACCTCGATGGGTTCCAGGTCGATGTCGCCGTTGAGAAATGCGATGACCTGCTGAATGTAATCAACACCATAGATTTTCAGGTTGTTGACTACAGCGGCCTCCATGGCATTGGCGCGTGGCAGGATGAAACCATCAAGCTGCATCTCGCGCGCTATAATGGCCATAGGCAAAGCCCCCTTGACGGCACGCAGTGTGCCATCAAGTGATAGCTCGCCCATGAGCATGTAGCGGTGCAGACGCTCGGTTGATAGTTTTTCGTCGGCGGCAAGGATGCCGATAGCTAGAGGCAGGTCGTAAGCCGAGCCCTCCTTCTTGATATCGGCTGGCGAGAGGTTGATGACTACGCTCTTGCGCGGGAACTCATAGCCAGCCTGCTGGATGGCGCATCGCACACGCTCGGCACTCTCCTTGACAGCGGTGTCGGGCAGGCCGACGATGACAAATCCCGAGCCCCAATCGACCGATACCTCAATATCAACCTTGATCGCATCGATGCCTGTGACGGCGGCGCCAATGGTGCGTGTGAGCATAGGTGCCGTCAGACGGTAAGAATCTCTTTCTCCTTGGCGGCAAAGAGTTCGTCAATCTGCTTCATGTACTTGTCGTGCAGTTTCTGCAGTTTTTCCTCGCCGTCCTTCTGCACATCCTCGCTCATGCCGTCCTTGACTGCCTTCTTGAGGCCGTCGATGCACTCGCGGCGGGCGTTGCGCACGCTCACACGAGCCTTCTCGCTCTCGGCCTTGCTGTCCTTAACGAGCTGGCGGCGGCGCTCCTCGGTCAGTGGTGGAATGTTGAGGCGGATGACCTCGCCGTTGTTGATGGGCATGATGCCGATGTTGCTGTTGATGATGGCCTTCTCAATCACGGGGAACATGTTCTTTTCCCACGGCTGGATGGCAATGGTACGCTGGTCGGGTGTCGAGATGTTGGCGACATTGCCAAGTGGCACCTTTGAACCATAGTAGTCGACGCGGATGGGGTCGAGAATCTTCACGTTGGCCTTGCCAGCACGGATGTGAGCCAGCGAGTCATCGAGGAAGGCGACAGCTTCTTTCATGCTTTCCTCGGCCATGTCCAGATAGAAATTCAGGTCGTTCATTGTGTAGATATTTTGTAGTTATTATTGGTCGGTTAGACTGAATAGATTGTGCAAAGTTACAGAATCTTGTTGAAGTTGCCAAAAAAATGTTGTTTTTTGCCCGGTTATCAAAAAAAACGTTGCCAAAAACATAGTATTTTACGTTTTTGGCAACGAATTGGCATTGTGTGCCTTGCTATTTCATTTAGGACGGGCTTTTGGCGCCCATACAAGGATTATTGATTGGTTTTACCCAAGATGATGTTCACTATTGCATTGACATCCGAAACATCAACTCCATCTGCGCCATTCACATCGGCACGGCCATTATAGTTGGCTGCATTGTCCTTACCCAGGATAATGTTCACAACGATGTTGACATCGGTCACGTCAACCTTGCCGTCACCATCCACGTCACCAACGGCGTATGCGTTATTCTTGGTGATGACGAGCTTCATGTTCTCGAGATCCAAGCTCAATTTATATTCTCCTTGAGGAATCTTGTAGGCCTGGCCATTCTCGTAGGTAAGGCTGAGTTCCTTGCCCAACCATTGGTCGGTCACTTCGAAGTCTCCATTGCTCACAGCACCGAAACGGAAGGGAGCAATGTATGCCCAGCCGCCGTCATCGTTGTTCTCGGCAAGCTCGGTCGTAAAGCTGAAGTAGTTGAATCCGCTGTTGCGTCCGTCGCAAGTGATATCAGCATTGTAGAGACTAGTTTCGGAGTCATAATTCATCTGCTTACCTACATTGGGTGCCCAGCTATTATTGTCCACCTCTCCCAGGATGTAAACGGGAGTCACCCCAAGGTCTGCAATCACATTGAACTCTTTCCACTGGTCAGCAGTGCTGTAGTAGTCGTAGTCTTGAGGATATACGTGCAAGTTACAGTCAGCTTGCGGCACACCAACCCAGACATCTCCGCCCAGTCCTACATTGCCAGCTTCAGGATAAGCGTAAACATCGGCTAAGCTGGTGCAATCAATGAAAGCAATGTGGCTAATGCTATCGAGTGAAGTTGGTAAGGTGACTGTCTTCAACTGGTCGCACCAACCAAATGCATCTTGTCCGATAAATGTCACACCATGTAGGGTGACAGTCTCTAAATTGTGGCAAGAATTAAATGCATCCTGTTCGATGGTAGTCACCCCCTCAGGAATGTCAAGGGAAGTCATTGAACATTCTTTGAAAGAACCCTTACCGATGATTACCCCGGCAGGAAACGTGGAGCCCTTGCATCCAAAGATCAATGTATTAGTGGCGGTTTCAATGACGGCGTTGCAGTTGTCACGCGAATCATATTTTTGATTTCCTTCTTCTACCACAATTGTTTCCAAATTGTCGCAACCGAAGAATGGACCTCTGTTTGCTGTATTGGTTTGGCCTTTCCCGCTGATGGACACAACCGAAGCAGGGATGGTTATCGAAGTGAGTGATTTGCAATACTGGAATGCCCCAGCATCTATTATTTTCAGACCACTAGGCAGGTTAATGCTGGTCATGTTTTCGCAATGTGAGAATGCAGACCAAAAAATAGACTCCACAGTCTCGGGCAAGGTGACGGATGTCAGGCCATTGCACGACGTGAACGCTTTGCTATCGATTGCATTCACTGTATAGGTGGTTCCATTATAAGTTACTTGACTGGGAATGACCAATGCTCCATTGAGCGTGGTGGCATAGTCGTCTCCTTGAGCCACATAGACGTTGGTGTGATTAGAGGTGTTAATGCGATAGCACAAACCGTCAACTTGAAAGTCGTAGGCGTTGGCTGTGACGACAGCGCATAGTAGTGCCAGTAATAATGTAAGTTTTTTCATATTAACAGATATTGTTTAAGAGCGCGCAATGCGCTGTTAAAGTTAAATTTATTGCGCAAAGTTATATAATCTTGTCGAAGTAGCCAAAAAAATGTTATTTTTTGACCACTTTTTGTAGAGGAACGGCACATCGTAACTACTCGCGTGGAGTGAGCGGGGCGATGCGGATGGCACCATCGTAGAGGCTTTCGGGACGATAGACGCACTCGGCAAAACCCTTGGTGGACCAAATCCAGGTATCAGCACCGAAATTCTCCTTGATCTCTCGCTGGTGAGCTTCGGCCTGCTTGCGATCGAGGAAGCAGCCGGTGCAGATGCGGTAGTAGGTCTTGCCCTTGTCAACACCGCGATACACGGGGTTGAGCAAAGCGTCGGGCATGTCCTCGGCACGGGCCTTGGCAGCATCAAGTGTGCTGAAACTTAATATTACGACATAGTAGAGCGTGCGTTGCAGTGGTTTTGCCTTGGGCTTGGCACCCACGGTGACATACTTGCTGTTGACATAGCCCTTTTGGCCATCATAGTCGATATGGAGCCAGTTTCCCTGGCGATCGAGGAGCCGGGCGGGCTTGCCGCCCGTGAAGAGCACGTCGACGATAAAGGCGTTGGCGTTGGGCTCCTCACGCATGTTGACGTAACCGTCGCTAGCGTTGGCATAGACCTGTTGGGCCTGTGCCGCCGTGGCACCAATCATACCCAGTGCCACAATACATAGGATTGCAAATAGGTGTCTCATAACTATCAACTATTAACTATTAACTATTAACTATCTTAGTACTTCACTCCCAAGTTGTAGAGAATGAACGAATGGATGTCGGTGTACTCATCGATAACCTTGCTGATGGGCTTGCCACCACCATGGCCAGCATTGATGTCGACGCGAATCAGCTTCACAGCATCGCCAGTGTTGCTGGCTTGCAATTGGGCGGCATATTTGAACGAGTGGGCAGGCACCACACGGTCGTCGTGGTCGCCGCTGGTGACCAGGATGGGCGGGTATTTTGTACCGTCGTTGCGAATGGTGTGCAGCGGCGAGTAGCCCTTGAGGTACTCAAACATCTCTTTCGAGTCGTCGCTGCGGCCATAGTCAGGTGCCCAGTTCCAACCGATGGTAAACAGATGGTAGCGCAGCATGTCCATCACACCCACCTGTGGCACAGCAGCACCAAATAGGTCGGGACGCTGGTTGACCACAGCACCCACGAGCAAGCCGCCATTGCTGGCTCCGTTGCAGGCAATCTTCTTGGGCGTGGAGTAGCCTTCCTTGATGAGCCACTCGGCGGCGGCGATGAAGTCGTCAAACACGTTCTGCTTGTTCATCTTGGTGCCTGCCTCATGCCATTGCTCGCCATACTCGCCGCCACCGCGCAGATTGGCGAATGCGCCGATGCCGCCAGCTTCAATCAGGGCAAACGGGGTACGATAGTAGCTGAAGGCCGGGCCCAGGCTCACGTTGAAGCCGCCGTAACCATAGAGGAAGACAGGGCGCTTGCCGTCGCGCTTCATGCCTTTTTTGTAAATGAGGAACATCGGAATCTTTGTCCCGTCCTTGCTGGGATAGAACACCTGCTCGGTAACGTAGTTCTCGGGCGTGAGGGCCACCTTGGGTCGGAACAATAACTTGGATTCGCCGCTAGCCAGGTCGTAGCTGTAGACCGAGGTGGGGAAAGTGTAACTGGTAAAGCTGTAGAACACCTCGGGTTTGTCATAGTCACAGCTGAAGCCTACCGAACCGAAGGTGGGAAGTTGAATCTCGCGCACCTCACGACCTTGTGCATCATAGACGTAAGGATGGCTCGAGGCGTCGCGGTCATAGGTGAGGATGAACTGGTGATTGGCCATCTGCGCCCCGCTTAGCACCCACTCCTTCTCGGGAACGAAGTCGGTGTAGTTGTTCTCGTTGAGGTGGTTGATATCATAAGCACGAATCTTGTAGCAAGGCGCTCCGTCGTTGGTGTAGACATAGATTTTTCCATGATCCACGCCTATGGGGCTATAGGTATAGCGACGGTTGCTGGCCAGGCGCACATAGTGTGGGTTGCGGTCTTTCAAGTCCTTGACCCACAACTCGTTGCCATCGCCCTCGCTAACCCATCCGAAGATGAATCGTTCCTCGCCCATGACGGTAACTTGGTGGAAGAGCAGCGGCTCTCGCTGGTTCTGTAGCTCGATGTAGTCCTCGCTTTGTGGTGTACCCAGCTTGTGGTACATTACTTTGTGATACTCGTTCTTGGACGACTTGGCATCCTCGGGGGCATCATAGGCACTATAGAAGAAGCCGTCGCCCAGCCACTGCGCGTCGGTGAACTTTGCCCATACGATGTGGTCCTCGAGCAGCTGGTTGGTTTGTAGGTCCTTGACGTAGATTTCATTCCAGTCGCTGCCATTTCGACTGATGACATAGGCCATATAGCGACCGTCCTTCGAGAAATTGATGCCCGACAGTGCTACTGTGCCATCGCTGGAAAGGGTGTTCGGATCTAGCACCAGTCGCGGCTGGCCGTCAAGGTTGTCGCGCACATAGAGGCAACTCTGGTTCTGTAGGCCATCATTCTTGAAGAAGTAGTATTTGTCTTTAATCTTGAATGGTGCGCCCACTTTCTCAAAGTTGGCTAGTTCTGTGATGCGTTTCTTTACCTTCTTGCGGAAGGGAATCTTGGACAAATATCCCTCGGTCAACTTGTTCTGAGCCTTGACCCAAGCGGCTGTCTCGGCGCTGTTGTCATCCTCGAGCCAACGATAGGGGTCGGGCACTTGGGTACCAAAGTATGTATCGACCGTGTCTACGCGTCGTGCATCGGGATAGTCGATGGTGCGGGCTTGGGTGGCCACGGCTGTAGCGGCAATCAATGTCGCGCTCATGATGATAGCTTTCATATTATCTATTATCTTATCTATTATCTATTGTCCCTTTAGGGGGCTAGGGGGACTTATCCTTTTACACACTTCAGGTAGGCCTGGATGGTCGCCTCGAGGCCCAGGTAGAGTGCATCGCTGATGAGTTGATGCCCGATGGACACCTCAGCGAGGAAGGGGATGCGTTGCTTGAAGTAGGGCAGATTGTCCAGACTCAGGTCATGCCCGGCGTTGATGCCCAGCCCAACGTTGTGTGCCTCTTGTGCAGCGGCAACATAGGGTGCAATGGCGGCCTCACGGTTGGCAGGGTCGGCAGCAAAGTCATGGGCATAGGGCCCCGTGTAGAGCTCGATGCGATCGGCACCAGTCTTGGCTGCCCAGCGAATGTTATCTAGGTCGGTGCCTACAAAGATACTGGTGCGGATACCGGCCGACTTCAGGCGTTCAATAATGTCGCACAATTGGTCGTAGTGTTGCTGCACCTCCCATCCAGCATTGCTGGTGAGCACACCAGGTGCATCGGGTACCAGGGTGGCCTGCTCGGGCTTGACGGCGAGCACTAGTTTCATGTAGTCCTCACTGGGATAGCCCTCAATGTTAAACTCGGTGGTCACAAGTGGTCGCAGGTTGAAAACATCGGCACGGGTGATGTGGCGCTCGTCGGGACGGGGATGAACGGTGATGCCGTTGGCGCCAAAGCGCTGGCAATCGACGGCGACGGTTTCGACACAGGGCACATTGCCTCCACGAGCATTGCGCAGGGTGGCTATCTTGTTTACATTGACACTGAGGTTTGTCATATATTTCGATTGAAAATTGCTGTGATGTAAAATAAAATGAGTAACTTTGCCACGATGGACAAAATTCAATTAAGGTTTAAAGTTTAGGGTTTTGAGTTTATAGTTTCTCTCTCTCTACTTTCAACTCTTAACTCTTAAGTAACGGCAAAGGTAGTGGTAATTATTGAAATAGCGAAATAATCACGTCCTTATTTGTCCGTCAGCACGCATTTTTTCAAATAACGAAGGCGATGAAACTGGTTATATTTGGCAATAATTACCAAGATGCCAACTTGCAGGCCATTTTGAGTTTGGTTGAACGACTGCGCGAGCGCGGGGTTGAGGTGACGCTGGAGCGTGACTTCAACGACTACTTGACAGCCCAGACGGGAGCAGAATTGCGCCTGCCGACTGTGCATTGTGGCGATCGTGTGGACGCCGATGTGGCGTTGAGTCTGGGTGGAGATGGTACGTTCCTCACCACGGTGATGTGGGTGGTGGAGCAAGACATCCCCATCATGGGTATCAATATGGGTCATCTGGGCTACTTGGCTGCCTACAGTCTAGACGAGGCGCAGCAGGCGGTCGATGACTTGCTTGCGGGCAACTATACCATTGAACGCCGCTCGATGTTGCGTGCCCGTTGCGAGGGTGTGGAGATTGAGCATCCGTTGGCGCTGAACGACATCGCCATCCTGCGTCAAGACACGTCGAGCATGATTGAGATGGAAACCACCTTGCAGGGCAAACCGCTCACCACCTACAAGGGTGACGGTCTGGTGGTGTGTACCCCTACGGGCAGTACGGCCTATAACTTGAGTGCCGGTGGCCCTATCCTGGAGCCCACCACACGCTGCATGGTGCTGTCGCCGTTGTCGCCTCACTCGTTGACGATGCGGCCGCTGGTGGTTCCCGACGAGTCGGTCATCACCATCGTGACAAATACCCGTGCCGATAACTACCGCCTGAGTGTCGATGGCGAGGGCATCACCTGTCCTGCTGGCACATGCGTGACCATCGACCGCGCCCCGCTCACCGTTCAGGTGATTCAGCGCGTCGACAACAACTTCGCTCGCACCTTGCGCCACAAGTTGCACTGGGGAAGCTAAACCATGAAATATTACTACGATGATGATGAATTTGGACGTGTGATGGTAAACACACGTCGCGGCATGCGCAATGTCACTGCGCGGTGGCAAGGCGAAGTGCTGCACCTGAATGTCCCCGTCGGACTTCCTTTGCACGAGTTGCAAGAATCATTGGACCGGTTGCGCCCTCGCTTACGCTCCCGCAAGGAGCAACAACCCGGAGTTACTTTCACCATTGGGCAAGTGATAGAATGTTTCCGTTGCCGTGTGCGGCTCGAAAGCCAGTCGCGAGTGCCGCGGAGAATGCTCTTTGGCCACGATGGCGACTTGCTTACCCTGTCGTTGCCTGCAGGGATGGATTTGAATAGTGACCACGGCAAGCGCAATATCACGCATGGTTTGCAAGTGTTGCTGGAACAGGAATCCAGCCGCCTACTGCTGCCCTTCGCCGATGAAGTGGCTCGTGAGGTGGGCGTGTCGCCTGCCAGTTGGGAGATTGGGCGTGGCATGCGCAAGTTGGGGCATTGCACGAAGGGGCGCGTTATCCAACTCTCACGCAACCTGATGTTTCTGCCCGAACGGCTGGTGCGTTACATCATCTGCCACGAGCTGGCGCATCTTACCCACATGAATCACTCACCCGAGTTCCACGCCCTGGTCAACAAGTACACCAGCGGACAAGAAAAAGTGCTCGAGCAAGAACTCAAGCACTTCAACTGGCCCATCGTCCGATAGGCCTATTATTTCTACAATCAGTCGTTGCCGAAATTGATGGTGGCGCTAGTGCCAGGCTTCTTGGGAGCGACAGGCTTGGTGGCCTGTTCGGCAGCCTTGGCGGCATGAGTACTGGCCGCCTGACGCTTCTCGCGGATGGCAGTCTTGTCATCGGGTTTGCGCTTGTAGGCTGGAGTGCGCTCAAGCAAGTCGATGAGTTCATCGTTGTCGATGTCCTCGGGGGTGAGCAAGATAAATTGTGCCTCATCCTTGCGAGTCTGCATCTCGGCAATGGCGGCAGCACCATATTCCTCTTGCAGACGTTTGTCGGCATCGGCAGGAGCGTCGGGCACCTCAGCTGCAGCGGTCTCAGTGCGTCGGTGGCGCATCACAGGCGCAGGCGATTCCTTCTCGAGCGACACATTGAATCCTGCTGCCAGCACCGTAATCTTGATTTTGTCCTCGAGTGTATGATCGTGGGCATAACCTGTGATTACGTCTACCTCTTGGCTGAAGTTGGCCATGAACTCTTCCACCTCGCTCAACTCCTCCATCTTGAATGGATTCTCGCTCTCGGGGTTATAATAAACATTGATAAGGATCTTGCGTGAACCATAGACGTCACGGTTCTTCAAGAGTGGTGATTCCAGTGCGTCCTCGATAGCCTTGGTCACACGATGCTCGCCCTCGCCGTAGCCACTGCTGATGATAGCGACGCCACCATCGCGTAGGGTAGTATTCACGTCCATGAAATCGACGTTGACCTGTCCCTCGGCGGTGATGAGCTCACTGATGGAGCGTGCCGCATTTGAAAGCGTGTCATCGGCCTTGCCGAAAGCGTTGTTGAAGTCCAGGTCGGGATAAATGTCGATAAGTCTCTGGTTGTTGATGATGAGTAGAGCGTCGACGTGCTTGCTCATCTCGTCAGCACCTGCCAGGGCCTTGAGAATCTTCTTTTGTCCCTCAAAGAGGAAGGGGATGGTGACGATGCCGATGGTGAGCACGCCCTTTTCGTGGGCAATGCGTGCCACCACGGGAGCCGCACCAGTACCGGTGCCACCACCCATACCAGCGGTAATGAACACCATCTTGGTCTCGTCGTCAAACAGTGCGGCAATCTCGGCTGCGCTCTCCTCGGCTGCCGCCTTGGCGCGTTCGGGAATGTTTCCAGCTCCCAGACCATTAGTCGTCTTGGGTCCGATGAGCACTCGGTTAGGCACGGGCGACATGTTCAGGGCCTGGCGGTCGGTGTTGATCACGACGAACGACACGCCCTCGACGTTCTGCGCCCACATGTGGTTGATGGCGTTGTTGCCGCCGCCGCCCACGCCCACCACCTTGATGATGGTCGGGTTCTTTTTCTCCTCCTTAAAACCAGGGTTCTGGTCCACAGAGTCATAAATGTTTGGTCTCATATAGCGTTGTATTTTTTTCTTGATTAGAGGGGACTAGGGGGGCTAGATTTACTGGTCGTCGTCGGCATCATCTTCGGTGAGCATCTCACCAGCCTTGGTGCGGATTTTTTCCCACCAGCCTAGTTTTTTCTTTTTCTTGGGTTCCTCGACGGGGGGTCTCTTTTCACGCTCGGGCTCGGGCTGCACAGGGCGGGTACTGGATACCTGGAAACCGTCGTCGTAGTTGCGACGGATGATGCAGGTCTCGCCGGGGAGGATTTCGGCTGCAGCCTTGGCGAGCAAGCAGAAGGTCTCGATGTATTCGGGACGGTTGAAGCTGTGATTGAGGATGTTGAGCGACTGCGGATAGTGTCCCATGCGCACGCTCAGTTTAGTATTCTCCTCGAGTTTCTTCTCCAGACCCTTGAGTTGGGCGCCACCACCAATGAGTACTATGGTGCGGATGTCGTCGGCGGTCATGCCCGCCAGGTTGAGCTGGTTCTTGATGTTGGCGATGATTTCGCGGTTGCGGGCGGCGATGAAGTTGGCTGCCTCGCTGCTGTTCACGCCCTCGATGACGATGTCGTCGACATTGCTCTCCAGCGGGTTGTTGATGTTCTTTTTCACGCGCTCGGCAGTGTCCTCGAGCACGCTTAGGCCATTGCTGATGTCACGGGTGATGTTGCGTCCACCCAATGGGAGCGTTGCCAGATAGGCCAGCGAGCCGTCCTTGTAGATGCTCACCGTGGTAGTCTCGGCACCCAGGTCAACGAGCATACAGCCCAACCGCTCACTGTCGGTAAGGACATTCTCGCCCACTGCCAGCGGAGTGACAATATAGTCCTTGACATCAATGCCGAAACTAAACACACGCATCAGGTTTTGCTTGATGGCGGGTTTGGCAACGATGAGGTTTGCCTTGATTTTGATGCTTGAACCAACGACGCCCACGGGGTCGGCGGTGACATTCTTGTCGACCACATAGGTGCGGGGCACCACGGCGATAGTCTCATAGTTCTTGATGGGGTTGCGGCTGGCGTCGCGGATGATGCCCGAGATAATCTCGGCACTGATGGGCTTGGCGGCATCCAAGCCACGGTTCACCTCGCTCACCTCGCTGTGCAGCGAGCGTCCCGAGACGCCCACATAGACATACTTGATGTTGCCACCTACCTGATCCTCAATGTTCTTGAGGATGCGGTTGATGGCCGCCTTGACGTTCTCCACGTTCTGCACGCAGCCGTAACGCACGCAGTTGCTCAGCCGCTCCTCGACCAGATGGCTCACGCTCACCATGCCGGCAGGCGACTTCTCGGCCACAGCACCCACAATCTTGCTGGACCCAATCTCAAATACTACAATATACTGGTTCTTGTCCATTGTTATGATGTTTTTATTATTTGCTATATCTTGGTTCTAGACGCTCTAGAGGTACTGGGGGAGCTAGACTATCTAGATTTCTTACTGCTGGTGTCTTGCTTCTCGTTTTTTGTTTTTGGCCTCTGTTTCTTCTCGTCGACGGCGAGGGTGTGTCGGTCATCGTCGACGGTCATTGTCTGGATGTCAAGCTCGGGTTCGTCAAAGGCCGAGTCGTAGTCCATTTCGATTTTCACGGCCTTGACGCGGCGGGTGGCGACAACCTGATGGTCCCACTTGACCGAGATGGTGTCGTAGTTTTCCCATCCCTTGGCGGGCAAGACTTTGCGATAGAAGAGTTTGAGCTTGCGGAACTTGGCATCAAAGTTGCTGCAGTCGCCGATGTTGACGATATGGCCGTAGATTGACGGGACAATAAAGATGTTGTTGCTGTCGCGCATGGTGTACATGGTCACCAATGAACGCAGCAAAGAGTCACTCTCAACAAACTGCACCAGCGGCAACAAGCGTGTAGCAGGGTATTTGTCAGTAAAGTGTCCCTGTACCACGGGTACATCGGCATGATAGCTGGCAGTGGCACTCATGCGCTTGCCGAAGCGGTTGACGTAGTAGCTCTGGTCGCCGTCAAACACGCGCAACACGGGCACCAACTGGCTGGCGCGGATAATGAGTACGCCGTCGGCTCCCTTGACGCATTCGGCTTTCTCGAGGTACTCCGAGCGTTGCAGAGCCTGCTCGATGCGTTCGGCGTCGATTTGCCACATGGGCTTGCCCACGACCTTGAAGCCCAGCTTGGCAAGTTCGGCGATGACACCCTGTGGGGTGACAAACCGTGTGCTATCGGCATTGTCGATAGTCACCTCGACGCGTTGGCACAGCTCGTCGGCTGCTTTCCCACGCGCCCAGAAAATGCCCCACATGAGCAACCCTGCGAGGACAAGTAAGATGGTATTTTGGATAATTCGCTTCAATTTACCAGACTATATTTCATTTTCAAGACTATAAAGACAAAAAGCTTCAACTTAATATTTTTTAGACTATAAAGACATAAAGACTATATTTCGTTTATGAGACTATAAAGACAAAAAGACTATATTTTATTTGTGCTTTTAGTTGAGTCGTAGGTTCGATACTTTCGTTTTATCTGTATTCCTTGAGGATTCCCGAAATTCACGACGATTCCATTATCAATACCGGTGGCAGTCAAGTAACAAACTGTCTGTATCTCATGGGAAACGTCGATATTCTTGGCGGCTTTTATTTCAATGATGACACTATCTTCGACAATGAGGTCGGCAATGTATTCGCCAACTTGGTATCCCTTATATCTGACATCAATGGGCACTTGCTGTTTGACATGATAGCCTTTATCGCGCAATTCGATCAACATAGCGTTTTCATAGACTTTTTCTAAAAAGCCTGGCATTAAAAGACTTCTTACATCATAAGCAGCCTGTATAATGTCAGATATAATCTTTTCTACATCCATAAAAATATGTCTTTATGTCTTTTAGTCTAAAACACGCCTCAAGCAGATTTATGCCCTTATGTCTTTTTAGTCTATCAACTGTTGGCGGATGTCGGGGAGCAAGCGGTCGATATCTCCGGCACCAACCGTTAACAAAACGTCAAAGTTAAGGCTTTTTATTGATTCCACCAACTTTTCGCGCTGAATTATAGCTTTTTTAGCACAACTAAGGCGATTTAGGATGATTTCGCTGGTCACACCGGCGATGGGGAGCTCGCGTGCGGGGTAGATAGGCAGCAGGTAGACCTCATCGGCCAGAGAGAGAGCATCGGCAAACTCGGGGGCGAAGTCGCGCGTGCGGGTGTAAAGGTGTGGCTGGAAGATCACGCCCAGTCGGCGACCTGGGTACAAGTCGCGCACACTGGTGATGCTGGCGCGCAATTCGTCGGGATGGTGGGCATAGTCGTCAATCATGACGCGGCCGTGTGCGCCCGGTTCCTTGACCCAGAACTCAAAGCGACGCTTGGGGCCCTGGAAGGTAGCGATGGCCTGGCGCATGGCATCGTGCGAAACCTCGGTGAGGCGGCAGGCAGCCATGGCGGCAATGGCGTTGTCAATATTGATGTCCACTGGCACACCCAAACGAATGTCAGGGATAATTTCCCATGGCGTGACCAAGTCGAAGGTGATGTCGCCGTCGGCCTTGCGGATGTTCTGTGCATGGAAGTCACCCTCATGGCGGCTGTAGGTATAGACTCGCACACCGGCATGCGGGCGAGGCACGAGCTTCAGTCCCGTGTGCACGATAAGTGCGCCGTCGGGGCGGATGAGCTCGGTGAAGTGCGCAAAGCTCTCCAGATAGGCCTCCTCGGTGCCGTAGATGTCCAAGTGGTCGGGGTCGGTCGAAGTGATCACAGCAACCCACGGGGTGAGTTGGTGGAACGAACGGTCAAACTCGTCGGCCTCAATGACCGAGTAGGGGCTGGTGTCGCTGAGCAGGAAATTGGTGCCGTAGTTGCGCAGGATGCCACCCAGGAAGGCGTTACAGCCGATGCCGCTTTGGTGCAGGATGTGGGCGGCCATGCTCGATGTGGTGGTCTTGCCGTGGGTGCCGGCAAAGCACATTCCCTTGCTATGCTCGGTGACGATGCCCAGAGCCTTGGCGCGTTTGATGACCTCAAATCCGTTATCCATGAACCAGCGTAACACGGGGTGGTTGGCGGGCATGGCTGCGGTGTAGACCACCAGCGTCTGCTTGGAGTCGCGACAATAGTCGGGGATGAGCGACGGGTCGTCGCTGTAGTCGATGTGTACGCCCTCAGCCTCCAATTCATGGGTGAGGTCACTCGGGGTGCGGTCGTAGCCTGCCACACGGCATCCGCGTGCCAGGAAATAGCGCTCGAGTGCGGCCATCCCGATGCCGCCTGCGCCGATAAAGTAGATGTTCTGTTTCATATTTATAAGACCGCCCTACGGGCTGGTAGACCGCTTTCAGCTGGTAGATCGCTGCGCTGGCAGACCGCCCTGCGGGCTAGTAGAGTTTAGTTGTTAATTTCATACTTATGTTTTAGCCCTGAAATCATTCGTGAGATTTCTATGATTTCTGATGCTGTTTCTTCATAATACTCGTTTGGAATATAACCCAAATCAAATGCCAAAGTGTATTGACAATAGAGCTCCATTGCAGAACCCAGAGCAAAATCAAGGAAATGGGCTTTTTCTTTGTACGATACGCGTCCTCCGCTTTCGGCAATATTTGATGGTATGGATATGACAGCGCGTCTCATTTGGTCGCATAGAGCATACTGTTCATTCTTAGGAAACTGATTGAGTATACTATATGTTGTCTTGACAAGTGCACGAGCTCTTTGCCAAACATCTAATTTTTCAAACGAAAACCTGGAATCTACCATGTCGCAAATGTTTTAATGAATCGCATCTTTTACCAGCGCGTAGCGCGGTCTACAAGCGTAGCGGTCTACCAATAAAATGGTCTACAAGCGCGTAGCGCGATCTATTCATTAACTATCTTAAAGACTTCGTCAACGATGTGGGCGGCACTGTCGCGCAAGGCCATCTGGGCGACATTGTCGGCCAGGGTCTTGAGTACGCCGTCGTTGGTGACGGTACGCAACATGCAGTCGACAAGCTCGTTGGGTGCATCGGCATCACGCACCATGATGGCTGCGTTGCGGCTTGCCAGCGCTTGGGCGTTCTTGGTCTGATGGTCCTCAGCGACATTAGGCGAAGGTACGAGAATAGCGGGCAAGCCCAATGCTTGAATCTCACTGATGCTGCTGGCTCCCGCACGCGAGACGACGAGGTCGGCAGCGCGGTAGGCCATATCCATGTTGCTGATAAAGTCAGTACGCAGCACGTTGGTAACACCCGATACAGCGAGGTCCTCTTCACTGGTGCCCCGGTTGGTCTTTCCCGTCTGCCAGATGACCTGTACCTGGTCGGCTGCATCGCCGATTCGCTTCAAGCCGGCACCGATGACGCGGTTGACGCTCAATGCTCCCAGGCTGCCACCAATGATGAGGATGGTGCGTTTGTCGGGATTTACCCCCATGGCACGGCGTGCCTCTTGCTTGCTGGCGGTGCACTCTAGCAGGTTCTGTCGGATAGGGTTGCCGGTGAGTACGATGCGGTCGGCGGGGAAGAAACGTTCCATCCCCTCATAGGCTACGCAAATGCAGCGTGCGTCGGCACCAAGTTGCTTATTGGTCACGCCGGCATAGGAGTTCTGTTCTTGCAGCAAGGTGGGAATACCCATCTTTTGCGCTGCCTTCAAGGTGGGGCCGCTGGCATAGCCGCCAACGCCGATGGCGATGTCGGGCTTGAAATCCTTGATGATGTTTCGCGCCATGCTCATGCTTTTGAGCAGGTGATAAACCACCTTGACATTGCGCAACAGGTGTTGACGATCAAAGCCCATGACTGGAAGTCCCTTGATTTCGTAGCCTGCTGCTGGCACACGCTCCATTTCCATACGACCCTCAGCGCCCACAAACAGGATGCGGGCATCGGGCATGCGCCGGCGAATTTCGCCAGCTATTGATAGTGCGGGAAAAATGTGACCACCGGTGCCACCGCCGCTGATAATAAAACTTTTCATTTCCATACGTTTTTGGGGACTATTTGTGTAGGGTTGACGGCATCAAGCCCTTCGGGGAGAACGGCTTCGTCAACCTTGTTGTTCTTGTTGTTGTAGTTGGCGATGGTTCGGCTCACACTGAGCATGATGCCAAAGGCGGCACTGATGACCAGGATACTCGTACCACCCGCCGAAATCAGCGGCAAGGGCTGACCCGACACGGGAAACACACCCACGTTGATGGCCATATGAAATAGTGCCTGCAAGGTAATGAAAGATGCCATACCGATAATGAGCAGACTGGGCAACACGCGTGTGCTACGCTGTACAATCATCGCCGCACGTGCTAGTAGCCACAGATACAGGATAAGCACAAAGATGCCGCCGATAATGCCTGTCTCTTCAATGATAATCGAGTAGATATAGTCACTGAATGCCAGTGGCAAACGGCTGCACTCACGCGAACTGCCGATACCCACTCCAGTGGTGCCACCATGCGCTTGTGCCATGCGCGCAAACATCTCTTGCTGGTTCTTGTTGGTGATGGGACGGAAGCGCAGCGAGTCGTTGTACCACCAGTCGTGGATGCGCCCTTTGCGCAGGTCGGTGCGGTCTTCGGCGTCACGCTGCACCATCACAGCAGTGCCATTCTCCTGTGCCAGCACCTCGTCCATCTTCTCGTTGTGTTTCTTGATGCCCATAAACCCGCCGGCAAAGATACCGTAAGCCATCAGGACGATTAAGATTTTCTTGAGTTTGGCACCACCAATCAGCATCATCGATGTGCTGATGGCCATTAGCAAGATGGTGTTGGTCAGACCGCTCTTGAACATCAATGCGCCATAGATGGCCACAGCGATGGCCGATGCAATCAGACCCGTATTGCTCACATCGCGGTTCTTCTGGCTCTTGGCCAGGATATAGCTCAGTAGCGTGACTATCGACAGTTTGGCTAGTTCGGCTGGCTGCAGTGTGACGCCAGGCAAAATCTTCATCGCACGGCGAGCACCATTGATGACTTCACCTGCCGCCATCACATAGATGAGCGTGAAGACGGTAAACAACGCCAGTCCAGGAATCATTATATACAGGAACTTGCTGTTGTTGTAGTCGATGCGATGCAAGAAGAACACCAGCAAGGCGCCAGCACCCAGAAACTTGCACTGGTTGATGATGGGGCCGTAGACGCCTTGTGTGGCTATCACGCGGCTCGACGCGCTATATCCCTCGACGATCGAGATGATGATGAGCGTGAAATAGATGCCCCAAATCCATGGGTCGCCATGTCTCTGGGCTATCTCGTTGTACTTTGTCTGTTTTTCTTGGGTCATGTTCTGTAAAACTAGAGGCTCTAGATAAACTAGACAATTATAAACTATTAACTATAAACTTTAAACTAAACTGTTTACTCTTTCTTTGAACTGGCGACCACGGTCCTCATAACTAGTGAACAGGTCGAAACTGGCACAGCACGGCGAGAGCAACACGGTGTCGCCGCTCTGGGCTAGTGCGTGGCACTTTTCAACGCACTCAGCCATCGAGCCGGCATCAGTCACGACAGGCACCTTGCCGTCGAAGAACGCATGTAGTTTGCGGTTATCAACGCCCAGGCAGACGATGGCCTTGACCTTCTCGAGTACGAACGGCTCAATTTCGGTATAGTCATTGCCCTTATCCTTGCCGCCCAGGATGAGCACCACGGGGTCGTGCATACTCTCGAGGGCGTACCAAGTGCTGTTGACATTGGTGGCCTTGGAGTCGTTAATCCAACGCACACCATTGAGGGTACGAACAAACTCCAAGCGGTGTTCGACAGCCTGGAAGTCGCTTAATGCGCGCCGAATGACCTCGTTCTTAATGTGCAGCACGCTGGCACTGATGCTGGCGGCCATCGAATTGTAGAGATTGTGAAGGCCTTGGATCGCAATTTCTTGGGTTGGCATCGACCAGGGCTCACCGTCGACATTGATGGTCATCACGCCATCTTCGACCCAGGCGGTGCATCCATCGTGGCTAGTGGCGCTGAAGGGCATCATCTGAGCCTCGGTGTGGATGTGTCGCAGCTGCTCGGCGATGATGGGGTCGTCCTGCCAGTAGATGAAAACGTCGTCCTCGCCCTGGTTGCGCATGATGCGGAACTTGGCAGCGACATAGTTTTCCATCTTGTGGTCATAGCGGTCCAGATGGTCGGGAGTGATGTTGAGCAATACCGCCACGTTGGCCTTAAACTCATACATGTTGTCGAGCTGGAAACTGCTCAACTCGATGACGTAGACCTCGTGCGGATCCTCGGCCACCTGCAGTGCCAGGCTGTTGCCCACATTGCCCGCCAGACCCACATCCAGTCCAGCCTCGCGGAGGATGTGGTAAGTGAGCATCGTGGTCGTGGTCTTGCCGTTGCTACCCGTGATGCACACCATTTTTGACTGTGTGTAGCGACCGGCAAACTCAATCTCGCTGATGATGGGTATGCCGCGCTCCATGGCCTTGACCACCAGCGGAGCCTCGCAGGGGATGCCAGGGCTCTTGACAATCTCGTCGGCGTTGAGGATGAGGTCCTCGGTGTGACCGCCCTCCTCCCAACGAATGCCGTGACCATCGAGCATCTCCTTATACTTGGGCTTGATGTGTCCCATATCGCTCAGGAACACGTCCATTCCCAACTTCTGTGCGAGTACGGCTGCTCCGGCACCGCTCTCGCCACCACCTAATACAACTAATCTCTTCATATGTCTGTTGCTTATCTTCTTTACTTCTTAACTTCTTAACTTCTTAACTCCTAATTTACTATCGCACCTTGAAAGTGACGAAGGTGAGGACAGCGAGGATGATGCTCACCAGCAGGAAGCGGATGACAATCTTGTTCTCGGGTATGGCATTGGCAGGTTTCTGGAACATGACGTTCTTAATTTTACCCGCGGGAATCTGGTAGTGATGATGGATGGGTGCCATCTTGAAGATGCGCTTGCCTGTGCCTGTCTTGCGCTTGGTGTACTTGAAGTAACCCGTCTGGATCATATTGCTCAAGGCCTCGACAAAGAAGACACCACACAGGATGGGCAACAACCACTCCTTGCGCAGCAGCAATGCGAATACGCCCACGATGCCTCCCAGGCACAAACTGCCCGTGTCGCCCATGAACACTTGGGCGGGGTAGGAATTGTACCACAGGAAGCCTAGCGTAGCCCCAATGAATGCAGCGGCAAAGATTACCAACTCGCTGCTGTCGGGAATATACATGATGTTGAGGTAAGCGGCATAAATGACATTGCCGCTCAAGTAGGCCATGATGGCTAGTGCTATGGCATAGACCGCACTCGTGCTGCTCGCCAGGCCGTCAAGACCGTCGGTGAGGTTGGCGGCATTGCTCACTGCAGTGACGATAAAGATGGCCAGCGCGGCAAAGATGAGCCATCCAATGCCTCGTGCTGCCTTGCCGTGAATGCCAAACCACTGCGCCACGCGTGCATAGTCAAAGTTGTGGTTCTTGATAAAGGGGATGGTGGTCTGCGTGCCCTTGACCTGCGGTGCGTGTACCACCTCCATTTGTCCTGTTTCGGGGTTGCGAACCTCGGTGTTCTCGCTCATGACGATGGCGGGACTTGCCCACATCACCAGTGCGACGACAATGCCGAGGCCCACCTGACCGATAACCTTGAATTTGCCTTTAAGGCCTCGCTTGTCATGATGGGCAATCTTGATATAGTCGTCCAGGAAGCCCAGTGCGCCGCACCATAGTGTGGCAAGAATCATGAGCAACATGTACACGTTGTTGAGTTTGCCAATGAGCAAGCACGGCAGCAAGATGGCAACGATGATGATGAGGCCGCCCATGCTGGGTGTTTGCGACTTGCGGTCTTTCTCCAGAGCCTTGGCAACATCGTCCTTTTTCTCCTGGTCGGTCTCGTCCATGTTGTTGAGCACCGTCTGGATTTTGTCGATAGCATCGGTGTGCGACACAATCTTGCCGGAGTTGTCTAGGTCGCGCTGATTCTCGCCACCCAAACGGTTGTAATAACGCTCGAGCTTCTTGATAATCGAGCCACCGATGACAATAGCGATGAACAGTGATAGGGCTAGGGTGATGCCAGCCCTGAATGTGATATAGTCCATCAGATGCGCCCCTGGCACATCAAATTGTTGCAGATATTGAAACAGATGGTAAAACATACTCTATAGAATAATGAATAATGAGTAAACTGCAGTGCGATAGTTTGTTATGAATTATTTGAAGCATTCACGTAGCACCTCGCGGTCATCAAAATGGTGCTTGACGCCCATCACGTCTTGGTAGGTCTCGTGTCCTTTTCCAGCAACGAGGACAACATCGCCAGGCTGTGCTAGCAAGCAGGCGGTGCGTATGGCTTCGCGGCGGTCAGTAATCTTGATGGTGTGCTGGCGGTCGTCATCGGTCAGGCCGGCCTCCATGTCACGCAAGATGGCTTCGGGGTCCTCGGTGCGCGGATTGTCGCTAGTGAGGATGGTGCGGTCGCTACGTGTGGCGGCGGCATGTGCCATGATGGGTCGCTTGGTGGCGTCGCGGTCGCCACCGCAGCCGCACACGGCTATGATTTGCCCCTTTCCTCTCACCAGGTCGCGGATGGTGTCGAGCACGTTAATGAGGGCGTCTGGCGTGTGGGCGTAGTCGACGATGGCGGTGAAACCCTTGGGGGCATGCAGTGTCTGGAAACGTCCGTCGGCGGCATGCAATTGGCTCAGCTGTACCAGCACCTCGTCGCGGTCGATACCCAGCAGAATGGCGGTGGCAGCGATAGCGGTGAGGTTGTAGGCGTTGAACCGGCCGGTCAGCATCACCTCGACTTCGCGGCCATTGATCTGCAAGCTCATGCCGTCAATGCGTTCCTCAATGAGTTTGCAGTTAAAATCGGCCATCGTGCGCAAGGCATAAGTATAGTGGCTGGCGCGGCAGTTCTGCAACATGACTTTGCCCACCTTGTCATCGGCATTGGCCAGTGCGAATGCCGTCTCGGGCAGGGCATCGAAGAACGTTTTCTTGGCGCGCAGATACTCGTCCATCGTCTTGTGGAAGTCTAGATGGTCCTGTGTGAGGTTGGTGAATACGCCCCCTGCCCAGTGTAGACCGTCGATGCGGTGTTGTACGCAGGCGTGGCTACTCACCTCCATAAAGGCATAGTCGCATCCCGCCTCAACCATCTCATGCAACAAGCGGTTGAGCGTGAGGTGGTCAGGGGTGGTCTGTGCGGCTGGTTCCTCGCGGCGGTCAATCAGGTTCTTCACCGTCGAGAGCAGGCCTGCCTTGTAGCCTAGGCTTTGCATCATCTCGTAGAGCAGCGTCGCGGTGGTTGTCTTGCCGTTGGTGCCAGTCACACCCACAAGCCGCAGATGCTCGCTGGGACGGTCATACCACTCGCTGGCAACCAGCGCCAATGCGCTTGTACTATCGGGTACCACGATGTAGGTTACTCGCTCGTCAAGTGTTTCGGGCAACTTTTGGCACAAGATTGCCGCTGCGCCCGCCTGGGTTACCTGAGGGATAAAGCGGTGCGCGTCAACGGCGACGCCCACCACGGCGACAAATAGTTCACCACCTCTCACCTGACGTGAGTCGCACAATACGCCAGTGATGTCAATGTCGGTCGGCCCTACCACTTGAGTGGTATCCACGCGACGGAGCAATTCGTTGAGTTTCTTCATATAGTCGTTGTTTTTGATGAGTCTTTTAGTTTTCTGAGTATTCATGTTTCTGGGGAACTCTAATCGTTAGTGCCGCAGGGTGAGGTTGATGATTTGTCCACGGGCAAATGGGCTTCCCGCTGCGAGGCTTTGCCCCACCACATAGCCATTGCCATTGAATCGTACACACAAGCCTGCATCCTCGAGCCGCCGGATGGCATCACGCACGGCGAGGCCTCGCACATTGGGCACACCACTCTTGGTGGGAGTGGGCTGCTGGAACACCTTGGCGTTGGTCATGGCGAGGCCTTTCTTCACATGGCTTGTGTGTTTAGGATTGGTACTGGCGTAGAGTGTGGCTTGTGAGGGTGCTTTTTGCACCTGTTTCCCGTCCTTGTCGACGGTCATCGCATAATTTGGTTCGTTGCCCAGCAGTCCGCGGGCATACATCTTCAGGGCAATATTCTTGAGCACCATGCCGCTGCTGGCTCCAGCGCCACGGTTGGCGCCAAGCATCAGCACGATGCACGAGTATTTGGGATTGTCATAGGGGAAGAATCCGCAGAAGGCTAGGCGCTTCTGGTTGCCGTAGTGCCCGTCGCTGGTGATAGTGTAGGCAGTGCCCGTCTTTCCGGCGATGGGCACGCGCTCGTCCTGTACCCACTTGCGTGCTGTGCCTCGGCTGCCCCATACCACGTCGTGCAACATGATGCGCAACTTCTGGGCGTTCTCGGGGCTGCACACCTGCTGGCGGATGTAGGTCACCGGAACGATACTGTCGGGATCGCCTTCGCGTGATAGTTTCTTGACCAAGTGTGGACGCACATACTTGCCGTCGTTGGCGATGGCATTGTACATGGCAAGCGTGCTCAGTGGCGGAATGAGTGTAGAGTAACCGAAAGCCATGCGAGTCAGTGCCACGCGGTCGGCACGGGTGTTGCCTAGACGGTGGATAATGGGTGTCTGTTCGCCACCGATACCTGAGTGGAAGGGCTCAAAGAAACCCATCCCTTTCAGGCGGTCGTAAAACCCTCCAGGGTTGCTGCCATACTTCTTGACGATAATCTTTGACATGCCTACGTTTGACGAGGTCTCGATGATTTGCCGCGGGGTGAGCTGTGCACCACCGTGCGGGTCGTTGATGACGCGTCCCTCATAGAGCCAAGTTGTGCCAGTGGGCATGGGTTCATCGATGTTGTTGACAATGCCGTCTTCCAGAGCAATCATCATCGAGATGGGCTTCATCACCGAGCCTGGCTCATAGCCCAGCACTGCATTGTTTACGCCCTCGATATAGTCACCCGCATTGTCATTCCATTCCAGGTTGCTGATGGCCTTGATTTCACCCGTGGCTACCTCCATGAGCACAGCGGTGCCCCAGCGGGCGTCGGTTTCGTGGCACATGTCATAGAGTTCGTTCTCGACAATGTCTTGCAGAGCGATGTTGATGGTGGTGGTAATGTCATATCCAGGCTTGGCAGGGACGCTCTCATGGTTGACGATGTTGTAGGTTAACTGGATGCGTGTCGCCTCGCCAGGCACGCCATAGAGCATGGTGTCAAGTGCCATCTCCAGGCCCGACCGTCCATGCAGGCCCGATCGCGACTCGCTCTCTCCTACCGTTCCAATGCTGCGTGATGCCATCGAGCCATAGGGCTTGCATCGCTTGGTCTCCCGCTCACAGTACAGTCCGCTCTTGTTCTGTCCCTTATTGAAGTAGGGGAATGTCTTCAGCCGTTCCCACTCGCCATGGGTGAGCAGACGGCGAATGAGTCGATAGCTATGGTTCTTTTTCTTCTTGTCGGTGGTGATGCGTTCATAGGCTCCCGAGAGTTCCTCTTGCCACTGCTGTGCAGTGCGTGAGGGTTCGAGCACGGCCAGCGAGTCGGCCAGCGCGGGCAGGTACTTCATCAGTGTGTCTTTCTTGATGCCAGCCGACAACCAGTCGATGCGGGCGGTGAAATACTGCAGGTTGGCGGCCAATACAGTGCCGTTGTCGGCAAGCAGCTTGCCACGCTCAGGCTCAATGACGGTTACCTGCGTGAGGATGCTGTCGGCCTTGGTGTTCCAGTCGCTTGCATAGATGACCGACGTTTTGATCATGTCCCAGACGATGGCTGCCGAGAAAGCTAGCACGATGCCCACAACGAGTGAGTATCGCAGCAAGATGTGTTTTTTGTTGGTCTCTTTCATTGTTCTTTCAGGTGATAAGGTGGTTGTTCGGGTGCGGTCAGATCGATGTGCATCGTGTCGACATATGCAGTCATCTGGCTCTCTCGTATTTGAGAATTATAGGCTGCGCTGGCATTGACACAGTCGGTCTTGGCATTTTCAAGCTCGAGTTTGAGGTCGATGACTTCCTTCATGTAGTTCTGGCAGACGTATTTGTTACTGATATACATCAGTGTCATGATGGTGGCCGCCACGATATACACTGCGTTGCGCTTAAAGAAGTCCCACGAGAGGAACGAACGACCTTGCACAACGCCTTTGACGGCTTTTTGCGCCTTGCGATTGCGCTTGCGCTTCCTGATGTCGGTACTTTTGGACTCGTTGCCCATTGGATCGATATGTTTGTTGTCGTCTGCCATAGTTTTTTCTTGGTGTTCTCGAGTTTCTCGGAATTAACTATCAACTATAAATCATCATTCACTTTTTCAGCTATGCGCAGTTTGGCACTGCGCGAACGAGGGTTTCGTGCCACCTCATCGTCGCTGGGGACGATAACCTTGTTGTTGACCAGAGTCAATGGGGCTTGGACGCGGCCATAGAAGTCTTTGACGACATGGCCCTCGACATTACCCGTGCGCATGAAGTTCTTGACCAAGCGGTCTTCGAGCGAGTGGTAGGTAATAATGACAAGCCGTCCGCCCGGTCGCAGCACATCGAGCGATTGCTGCAACAAGCGCTTGAGCACATCAATCTCGTTGTTCACCTCGATGCGTAAGGCTTGGAATAGCTGGGCCAGCTCTTTCTTCTCCTGATTGGGACGAATGAGTGGACGCACCACATCGATGAGTTGTAGCGTGGTGTTGATGTCGCGTTGGCTACGGGCTCGTACAATGGCGCGCGCCAACTGGCGGCTCTGCTTGAGCTCGCCGTAGAGATAGAGCACGTCAGCAAGGCGTTCCTCGCTGTAGGTGGCGATGACCTGGCGAGCATCAAGCGTGCTCGATTGGTTCATGCGCATGTCCAGTTGCCCATCAAATCGGAATGAGAAACCGCGTTCCTGGTCGTCGAAGTGGTGGAATGACACACCTAGGTCGGCAAGGATTCCATCCACTGCCAGCACCCCATAATATCTCAAAAAATTCTTTAGGTAAGCAAAATTGCTCAGAACAAAAGTGAACCTCGGGTCGTCAATGCGATTGCGCCATGCATCGATATCTTGGTCCAAGCCGTAGAGATGCCCCAACGGCGACAATCGCTCCACAATGGCACGACTGTGGCCGCCACCCCCAAAGGTAACGTCAGCATAAGTCCCGTCAGGCTTGATACTCAAGCCATTAAGGCACTCCTTAAGAAGCGCGGGGATATGATATACAGGTTCATTCATGAGCAGAAAAACGGAGTTGGGCTAGGTTCATAATTTTTGAGGGTGTAAAGTTACAAACTTTTTGGCAATAATTTGGATTCCTAAATTTGTTTTTGTAAATTTTTAGCAAAAAAGTTATTAACAACCCTCTGAAGGTGCTCATATCCAACAGGAAGTAAATCGGTTCTCGTCTGTTTGCGTCCGTAAATTCACGGAGAGTCTAGATGCAAAAAGGCACCCCCAAACGGGGATGCCAAAATAAAAAGCTATGAGAAAATTTGTAACTGATGTCGTTAAGAGTGTTTATGAGAAACGTGATTATCAATCTATTGATTATGTGTTACTTGTGGATGTTGGAACCACTCTTACAATCTGCGCCAGAACTGGCTGCTCACTTGGTCAGGAACTTGCTGTTGAGGTATGCCATGAAGGTGTCCTTATAGAGGTCACCAATGGGCAGTGCCACCTGCGGTGCCATGACGATGTGGCTCTTGTTCACCTCGATGATGCGCTTTAGGTTGACAATATAGGAGCGATGGGTGCGCATGAAATTGTTGCTGGGCAACCGCTCCTCCATTTTCTTCATACTCAATAGGGCAGTTACCGGACGAGCGCCGTTGCTGAAGTGTATGCGCAGGTATTCACTCATCGCCTCGACATAGAGGATGTCGGAGATGGAGATACGCACAATCTTGTACTCGGTCTTCAGGAAGATACAGTCATCCTCATCGACCATCGATACGGCTGCGGCATTAAGCTGTTCAGATTTCTCCACCAGGCGCTTGGTGGCTCGACGGAACTCGTCAATGCCGAAGGGTTTGAGAAGATAGTCAAGCGCGTTGAGCCGGAAGCCGTCGACGGCATACTGGCTATAGGCAGTGGTAAACACCACCATGGGCGGATTGTCGAGCGACTGCACAAATTCCAGACCATTAAGGTCGGGCATGTTGATGTCGGTGAACATGGCATCAATCTTCTCGCGATTAAGCACCTCTTGTGCCTCTTTAGCACTGCGACATGAGGCAACAAGTTCGAGCTCAGGCATTTGTGAAGCATACTTGGTCAATTGCTTCAGAGCCAATGGCTCATCGTCTATTACAATGCAGCGAATCATTTCTTTATTTGTTAAAATGTTAGAGTGGTCAGTTATTTGAGGAACACGTTCTTAATTCTTATAGGCTGGGATGACGAGCTTGACACGATAGCAGTCTTCACCATCGTCGATGTTGAGTGTATATCGCTCGCCATAGATCAGATCCAGGCGCTTGGTCACATTCGAGAGCCCCACCCCACCCGTCTCATGCTTGACCTTGTTCTTGCTGTTGCAGCAGCCGAATTCGATGTTGTCGTTGTCGGCCGTGAGCGTGATGTGGATAAACGATGGCTTGTCATAGCTTACTCCATGCTTGAAGGCGTTTTCGATAAACGGCACGAAGACCAGTGGCGCCAAGCTTACGTTAGGCACTTCTTGCGGCACATCGACGCGGATGTCGACATTATCGGTATAGCGGATGCTCATCAGACTGATGTGTTGATTCATCAAGTCGATGGCATGTTGCAGCGAAATTTGCTCATTGTGGCTCTCATAGAGCAGATAGCGCATAAATCGCGACAATTGCACAATACTCCTCTTGGCTGTATCGGGTTCGATGTCACACAGTGCATGGATGTTATTGAGCGTATTCATCAGGAAGTGCGGATTCACCTGATAGCGAAGGTAGTTGAGTTCCTGCCGCAGGTTCTCATTCTCCAAGTCTGCCCGCTGCTTCTGCTCCTCTTGGGTCTTGAAATAAAGTTTAAGACCCAGGTTTGCCCCCAAGGCGAACACTAGCAACGAAAACATCGTGAAGTCGTGAGGACCAGCCATAGGGTGGAATGGTGGTTTTTTCTCTTTTTCGACAGTTTGTTGTGGTGAAGCCTTCATCTTCTCGCCAAACGGTCGTCCTGGTGGACCACTTGCGCACTGGAAGCACACGAATGCTATCATCAGACAACCCACTAGCACTACATAGCGCGTACGGTTATGCTCATAAATGAGTCGCGGGGCTATGAAAATATCATGTACTATAAAGGCCAACAAGATGACTACTAGTGGGAACCAGATGTGCTTCAAGTCAGCCCAGCGGAATGAATAGTTGTTATCGACCGAAGACAGTACCACCATACCCACCAAGGGCACGATGAACATCACCGACCACAATAATAGGTCGGCACAAGCTTCTTGTCGCGATGTGTAACGAAACAACCTCATGAGGGATGTATGCTATTAATCCGAACAAAATTAGTTATTTTTGTTCGGATTAACAAACATAATCAGTATATATTTGATTTTTTTCAATCAATCGTCAAAAACGATATGATAACTCGTCTGGCCTTATTTTCCCATAGGGTATAGCCGTCGGCTACGACGATGCCACCATTGGGGTCAATGGGAGAACCATTGGCACTGTAGCTATAGACATATCCACCTGTGACAGTGAGCATACCATCACCCTTGATGCCTTTGGGCGAGGCCAGTCCCTTGGTACCAGTGGTCACTACTTGTAATGCACCACCAGTGACGATGATATCGCCTGTGTTGTTGAGACCCTTGCCGCCCTCGCCAGTTGCCTTGACGAAGACATTGCCACCATTGATGGTGAGGGCATAGTCGCACTTGATGCCGGCGCAGCTTGAGGTGTCGGCGGGAGCAATGTCGGTCGCTGCTGTGACCGACACACCGCCCGTGGCGATAATGGTCGTGCGACCGCCGTTAACGGTCATTGTCGAGTCGCAACGGAAACCCTTGTAACCATCGCCACTGACCTCAATGTTGAACACGCCACCATCGATGGTGATGCCGTCATTGGCCTTGATGCCGTGGCCATTGGCACACTTGATATGCACCTTGCAGCCAGGACGGAACCGGAAGTAATCGTCACTGACCATGCCGTGGCGGCCATGGCCGTCGATGGTGAGCGACCCCTTGCCACTGACCAGCACCTGGCCTTCGCTGAACAGGGCGCCTTTTTGGTCCTCGCCGTCTATATCGGTATAGTTTACGCCATCGGTAAGTGTATTTTCAGTGCCGTCGGCAAGCACCAGATACAGCGACTTGCCACCCTGGTTGTTTATTGCCGCGCCCGTGGGGTTGGTCAGCGATACACCGGCTAGCGTAAGCTTGAACTTGTTTTCGCTGTAAATCTTCAGTGAACCGTTGTCGCTCGTTCCGGTAACCACATAGTTGATGCGGGCGCTGGTCGAACGTAAAACCACATGGCCGCCAGTTACTGTCGAACGAACGCGTGAAGTGTTGCCGCTCAAGGTCGCTGTCTCGCCGTCATAGTCAATGTTGATTGTGTAGGACCAATTGGTGTTCTCCTCATAGTCGTTATAGGATGGGTCGGCCTCATCGGTGGGTACCACGTCATCGGGCTCATTGAGGACACTATAGTCCAATTCAATGTCGATGGGTGTGATGACCTCCTCGGGGATGGTGTCGTTACCACCTCCATTAATCAGGTCGCTGAAATCGGTGTCATCGTTGACACACGACGTGGCCATTACCGCCACCAGCAATATTGTCAAATATTTTTTCATTGCTTTCATCTTGTGCCTTATTTCACTAGAACTTAAACTTGTAGCTCAAGCCAATGTCGTGAATGTCGCCTTCTTCTTCGTCTTTGTCATAGACCTGTTGGTAGCGGTAGAAAAGGCTGAAGGCGTGTTTTTTCTTGATGGTGTAGTCGATGCCGGCGGCATAACGTATTTTGTCGAGCGAGAGATTGTTGAATAGCTCAATGCTGGCCCAGGGGTCTAATTTCCACTTAGGGATGTCCCACTCGACCTTGAAACGGCTTCGCAGTATGTGATAATGCTTGGTGTTGATGACCTTGTCTTCCCACATCGCGTTATCGAAGTCATAGCGTTTGGCAGTATGTTCAGGGCGATAGGTGTAACGCCATCCCTCGCGAAGCGAAAACTCCACACGGTTTAACTTGTAAGAACCTGTCAATAGGACATAAAAGCGATGGCGTGTGCCCCAGTAGGAAGGGCGCCAGTTGTTATAGTTCACCACCTTGTTGCCGTCTTCATCTATCGTGGGCGCGTTATAGGAAATCTTCTCGTGGTTGTTGTCGATGAGCAGTTGATAGCCCAGTTCGGCTTTGAGCCACTTGGTGATTTTGTAGGAGCCACCTAGCCCCAGGCTGATGCGGTCGGCAGTGCGGAAGTCATTGCGCGAACGAAACTCAGCCTCGATGGCGAGCGAAAGCTTCTTGTTAAGCTTTTTCTCGGCCTCGGCGCCAACAATCAGTCCCGCATCATTGTTACCAGCACTCACCATCATGGGCAAGGCCAGCAGCACGAGCAATGCTATGGTCTTGAAAGTTTTCATCTTTATTATTTGAGTGTCTAGCGTGATCTGCAAGCAAAATAGTTTGCCAGCATGTTGCGCAACCTTATACATTCTAACGAATTGTTGCGCTGATTGTTGTGCTATTTTCAGCAAGTGGGAGTCAAGACTCGGCAAACGGGCCTATTCCTTCTTCTTATCTAAAGCGATGCTCACAAAGGCGTAGATGCCCAGCACAATGATGAGCAACTGCTGAACGCCCCACACGAGCCAGGCAAAGGCCGATGCTTGCGCATCATAGGGGGTGCTGGGCGGGAACGCACCCACGCCATAAAGCGACAAGCCAAAGATGATGGCAAACTGCCACGGGCCGAGACCGCCATTGCTGGGTACAGCCATGCCCAGGCTGCTCAGCACAAAGAGCACCAGCACCGGCAGTACGCCCAGGTCGTCCGTAAAGGTAAATGCCTTGCTGGCGATATAGAGCTGCATGAAATAGCAACCCCAGATGAGCAGGGTGTAGAGCAGGAACATCCACTTCCCGTCCATGTGGGCGATGGCGGCAAAGCCGTCCCACAGGTCGTGAAGGATGCCACGCAACCGAGCGATAACCTTGTTCTGCGACGTGCTGCGATAAAGCCAAATCATGGCAACTAGCCCCAAAACGCATATCGCAACCAATGCCCACATCGTCCATGAAGCGGCCGACGAGCCGCCATCGCCACGGGCGTCAAAGAACTTTAAGAACGCGTCTTGGGCCAAGAAAAAGGTGACGAGGGTCAATAAGCCTACAGTGACTGTGTCGCTCAAGCGGTCACCCACCATCGAGCCCAATACAGTGGCAAATGGTGCCTTCTGTCGTTGGGCTACATATCCCGTGCGCCACACTTCACCCAAGCGGGGGAATATCAGATTGACAAAATAAGTGCCAAAGATGCTGTTAACAAGCACCCACAGCGGTGCGTCGATGTTGATGGCACGCAACTGCAGACGCCAACGCAACGCACGGAAAATGTGGCTGAAGATGCTCACCACAATCACGGGCACAAACCACCAGTAGTTCACGTCCTGCCGCAAACTGGTCTTGATGGCTTCAATGTCCACATTATTATATAGGAACCATGCTAGTCCCACACTGATGAGTATGGGAATGCCATACTTGATAAGGTTAGAAATGATATTCTTCATTGGTGTCACTGTCAAAACTGGCTGCAAAGATACACATTTTTTAAATATGTATGCTCACTTTCCCTCAGTGGGTGGAGATGTACTCTTGATACCAGGCCTTCTCGTCGAGAAGCTCGCCCTCATAGTACTGCTGCATGTTGTCGATGTACCAATCATTGCGCTCAAACACAAGGGGAAGGATCAGTTGAGTGGTACTCTCATCATTGCCAGGTATGTGGCTGGTAATGGCGACATGAGCTGTGGCGTGGGTCGGTGTGATGCCTTCAATCTTGGCTACGGTCATGGTAGGGTAAGTCCAATCCTGTCCCAGCACCCAGTGGTCGGCATCGATAACGTGGTCATCAATGCGTTCGGCAATGGCGACGGCCTGATCCTGAAGGCGGTTATATTCCTGCGACATGAACCGATGATCGAGGGCAATCAAGTCGTGGTCTTTCTCGCGGAACGCTTCAGAATAGATGTCATTCAAGCGTTGGGTGATATACTCTACTGTGTGCTTGTCGTTGGTGTCTTGGGCCGATACGGGCTGTTGGACATTGTTATGGCCTAATCCCTTACAACTGGCCATTGCAATGCAGCATGCAGCAACCTTTAGAATGGAGGAAAGTCTCATTTTGCTGTTTTTTGGGGGGTTAGTAATTCGTGATAGAGAGCAGTCATCTTGTCATAGAAGATGTCATAGTTGAGCGTTTGATCAAAGTCTAGTTGTGCCTGACGTCCCATTTGCTGGCGCAGTGCGGTATCGTCGAGCAGGCGTTCCATGGCATCGGCGAGTGCATCGACATCTGCTGGTGGAACGAGCAAGGCGTTGACCTGGTCGGCGACATACTCAACTTGAGCGCCGTTATTGGTGGTGATGTGAGGTTTGCCCTGCATCATGTACTCTAGGTTGGCAATGCCCAAAGCCTCGGGTTCGACCGACGGCAACACGCCTAGGTCACACTGCTGGATCAGGTGCGCCATGTCTTCTTGAAAACCCACGAGCGAGACATTTTGAACCAACTGGTGCTCGACGATGTAACTCTTGAGCTGGGTCATGTATTTTCGTTTCCCCTCGCCGATGATAGCCAAGTGGAACTTGCTCTTGTCAAGTCGTGTAGTTGCTTGCAGAAGGGTGTCAATACCCTTCTCAGGCGTGATTCGGCCATGGAACATAATCAATGACTTTTCGGGGGCGATGCCCAGCTTCTGTCGCAAGTCGGGTGCTGGCGTAGCCAGTGGATTGTCGATGACGCTGTCGCGTATGATGCAGGCGCGAGTAGGCGCGTACTTCTTGGCATGGCTCATCCATTCGTCATAGGCGCGCTGCGAAACAAACACCATCTTGTCGATTGAGCGGTAAAGTTTGCGGTAGAGATAGTTGGTTTTGGGGCGGCAGATGCCATGTACTGTCATGATGACCCGTGTGTTGCGATTCTCGCTGATGCGACGCGCCATCACAGCGGCAAAAGCATCCTTGAACGTGTGCACATGCACGATGTTATGCCCCTTGCGCAAAAGGCGTGCAAGGCGTGTGGGGCTGTCGATGTCGGTCATGCCTTTCAGCGGCAGGATGGAGATGGGGATCTCCAGGCGCCGAAAGTGGAATAGCACGGGCTCATTTTTCTTGCACACGACTTCGGCATAGAATCGTGGGTCGTGACGCAAACGTGAGACCATCTCGTAGGCATATTCCTCGGGACCGCCCCAGTTCTTGTTTGACACAACATGAAAGACGTTGATTTTCATTACTTATATAGGTTTTTCTTAGGTTCTTTATTTTCCGAGCATGAGGTTGATGACTGCATTAAGGTCGGCTATGTCGGTGACATAGTCGCGAACAAGATCCTCATACCACATAGGATAATCGGTAGCATTGAGCATACGGTTGATGGTGTGGTTGACATCAACAATATCAACAACACCGTCGCGGTTCATGTCGCCACGGACGTAGGGCGCAAAACGTCCCTTATCGAGATAGTCTAGACGACTGTCAAGCCATTGGCGAATATAGGCCAACTCATTGTCAAAGTCCAGCGGGTTTCCCGACAGGTCGCTGTCGCAAGTCCACCTTGCCGTCTCGCGCGCCACGGCTCCGCATCGTTTGAGCCAGTTGACACGGTTCTCAAATCGGTGATAGATGCTGTCGGCACTGAGTAGGTCGTTGCGAAGCAGACGGTAGCGCTCGACAGCTTTGATGCAAAAGCTGTCGGGGTTGTGTTCGTGCAGGCGTAATAACAAGTTGTTGAAACCGCTCAATTGTCGAGTAGGTCCAACAACCTCCTCATTGTGAGGTGGAACATTGATCCAGTTCTGGCCCACAGTGCAGTCCAGATCCCATGCCGCCAGCGTAAGCTTCTTGTCAATAGTCTGATCATATACAGCCCAGTAAATGTTTTTTGCGCCGTTGTCGACAGCAAGCAGAGTGTTAATCATGATCCAATAGTCCATCACCACTGGAAGGTCAAAGTATTCACCCACATGTTCGACAAAGGAGGCATGCGAGCTGTTGCAGACAAATTTAAATGCATTAGAAATTGTCTTGTAGTCGGTTGGCATGACGTCGTCGGGGTCAGGATACTTCACCTCAAGACCGCCCCAAGTGTCATTGTCGTTGTTGTAGCCATACCATCGGGTCATGCGAGTGATGCCGTCGGCTACCTTAGTTTTCCACAACATGCCATGGATGGTGGTCTTTCCCGTCGAATCGGTCTCGCTCTTTACCAATTTCATCTGTTTGCGGTCCATTGCCTCTGTAAGGGCGTAAATGCCGTTGTAGCGGTCGTTGAGAAAGACTTCGACCATGTCACCCCGTACACCCAACAAGGCCTTGGGCTCCTCGTCAGCATAGTATGGTTTTCGGCACATATCTAGCCACAGTTCGGTGCACACACGGTTGCGTATGCGTAGCATGTCAATCTGCCCAGCGTCGAGAAGCCAACTGTTGTCGTTGCGTAGCCCAAAGAACTTGCGGTCCATCTTCTGCGAGTCGGCGTCGAGAAACTTGATGTGGTAATTACGTTTGTGTCTGCCAGGCAGGTTGGTGGTTGCCCCGCGATGTTTCACCCTCGCAAACATGGTGCTGGCAGTATCGGCCTCAGGCAGCGATACCCCCACGTAGGTCACTTGATAGTCATCGTTGAATTCGCCCTGCAGGTGAAGAATAGGGAGATAGGTAAAACAGATAGTGTGGTGCAGAGTATCGCCCGTAATGGTATCAACCGCGGTTAAGGGATAGGCCTTGTCGCCAGCAATGTCGGTAAATGTGACGAGTGAGTCGACAGGCAACGGTATGCCATTAACTGCAATGTCGCTCCAGTGCAATGTGGTGTCGATCGCGAGACGCACTGTCAGGTCATTGTCAAACTGCTGGGGCGGAACACAGCACAGCCAAGTGTTGGTGCCACTGTCAAAATATGCTGTGCGTCCACCCAGGCTGAGTGGAACAGCCCAAATAAAACATGCCCACCATATGGTGATTGTTACTAATAACGAGCGTTGCAAAATAGATAATTTAAGATTCTGAGTTACGTTTTTTCAATTGAGCCCGAAGGGGATGCTCTCTTACCGGGCTACTTTTCCCAAAATGACGTTGACGATGGCATTGAGGTCAGACACATCGAGGACATCATCATTGTTCATGTCTTCAAACCACGTCGGTGGCACTCCATTCAGAATCTCTACCACAATCTGGTTTAAATCCGAAACATCGACAACCCCATCACGATTGGAATCACCCTTGATGTAGGGTCGGAACCTCGCGTTGTCAAGATAGGTCATGTGCTGATCAATCCAGGAGTCAATATACTCTAGCTCGGCGGGGAAGTCAAGTGGTTGCCTTGACAGGTCGGTCGATCGTGTCCAACGCACCGTTTCACGATCCAGTGCGCCTGCAAGTCGCAGGGGCTCAAGTCGAGCATGAAAGCGCTGTTTCAAGCTCTCTTCGCTCAATAGGGTCTGGCGGAGCAGTTGGTAGCGCTCGACTGTCTTGATCGAGAAACTGTCGGGGCTAAGTTCATGAAGACGAAGGAACAGGTTGTTGATGGTGCTGAGTGGGATTCTCGGTCCAACGACAGCCTCGTTATGCAAGGGATAATTAATCCAGTTTTGGCCAAAGGTGCAGTCCAAGTCCCAAGCAGCTAATGTGATTTTCTTGTCTACTTGCTCATCATAAACACCCCAATAGATGTTTTTGACGCCACTGTCTACACCATGGATGGCATTGATGAATATCCAGTAGTCCATGATAATGGGGATGTCGAAGTATTCACCCACCTGCTGGCGGAAAGTAGTGTTGTCACTCTTGGCAACAAATTTGGTCGCATCAAACATAGTCTTCCACTTGGTGGGCATCACATCGTCGGGATCGGGGTATTTCACTTCCAGTCCTCCCCAAGTGGCTGAGTTGTTGTTGTATCCATAGGCACTTGTCATACGCGCTATGCCATCAACCGCCTTGGCTTTCCACAACATGCCGTGGAAAGTATTGACACCGGCAGTGTCAGTATCCACTTTGGCCAGCTTCATTTGCTTGCGGTCCATCGCCTCGGTCAGGGCATAGAAGCCGTTATAAGACCCGTTGAGGAAGAGCTCGATAAAATCTCCTCTAACACCGAGAAGCGCCTTGGGCTCCTCGTCGGCATAGTAGGGCTTGCGGCACAAGTCCAGCCACAGCTCGGTGCACACGCGGTTGCGGATGCGCAGCATGTCAATCTGCCCAGCGTCAAGAATCCAACTGTTGTCGTTGCGCAGTCCAAAGAACTTGCGATCCATCTTCTGAGAGTCGGCATCGAGGAACTTGATGTGGTAGTTTCGTTTCAAGCGTGTAGGGCCATTGGTACTTCCGCCACGGTGTTTGAGTTTGCTGAGCATCGTAGTCGGGCCCTGGTCTTGCGGCAAATTGGCGATAATCTCTGAAACTTGGTATTCATCATTGAAAGTGCCGTTGAACTCAAAAATGGGCAGGAAAGTAAAACAGATATTTCCAGTGATGGTTACACTGTCGCCAATGTGAGCAACCAGTGCATACTTCTTGTCGCCGGCGACCTGAGCGAAGGTAAAGCTATTGCCAGGTGCGACAGGCTCGTTATCGATGGTGATATCGCTCCACGGCTCACTGGTGTTAAATGTTGCGGTGAAGTCGGTGCCAAAGGTGCTCTCAGGCACACTGCACAACCAGTTGCCCGTGAGGTTGTCGTGCACAGCACGGCGGCTGCCCAGCGTTATCTGCGACTGGGCCGACAACGCCGTCATAAAGATCAGCAGGGCTATCAAATGTTTCGGGCTCATAATTGTTATAACATTAAAACCAAGCGATTAGTATAATTAGTTTTTAATCATTTTCTTCCCGTTACGCACATAGAAGCCTGGCGGCAAGGGACGGTCATCGGGCATGCGCTGGCCCAGCAAGTTGTAAGTGCCACTGGGAACGACAGTTGGCTCGTCGGCGGCGATATCGTCGATGGCGGCTGATGCAAAAGTGTTTACATCAAGGTAATGCAGGCGGCGCTGCAGCCAGTCGGCAATATACGCCTTCTCGGCTTCCCAGTCCAGTATGTGCCCGCCCAGGTCATCATCGCCGTCCCACCGCGTGCATTCACGTGCTGCTGCTCCAGCATGAATCAGGCAGTCGATGTGGCTCAGGTATCTCTGTGTGATTGAATCGGCATGCAACACGCCTTTTCTCAACTCCTGGTAGCGGGCCACCATATCTTCGTGAAAGCCCTCAATGAGCAGGTTTAAGCGTCCCAACACATTATTGCCGATACCAAACTTGCGTTCGGGACCAACTCGACTCTCAAGACGGAACGGGTCGTTGGTCCAATCTTGCCCCACGGTGCAGTCCAAGTCCCAGACAGCAAGTGTAAGTTTGGTGTCAACCTGCTTGTCGTAGACTGCCCAATAGATGTTCTTGTTTCCATTGTCAATGGCAAGCAGTACCTGCAGCAAGATGTAGTAGTCGCGTATGACTGGTATGTCAAAGTAGTCTTTTGCCTTGCGACGCCATAGGTTGTCATAAGAGGAGTAGGCAAATACAATTGAATTATAGAGCAACGAGTAGTCGGTAGGAGAAACTTCGTCGAGTTCGGGGTACTTGGTTTCGAAACCAAACCATGTCTCACTGTTGTTATCATACTCCTTCACTGATGTGAATGTCGTACCACCAGTATAGTCTACAGCTTTCCACAATTGTCCGTGCAGGGTGGTGACTGCGGCAGTGTCGGTCTCATACTTTGCCAACTTGAGCTGTTTCCGGTCCATTGCTTCCATCAGGGTGTAGATACCTTCATAATTGCCGTTAATCAGCACCTCTATGAGTTCTCCACGGCAAGCAGTACGAGCTTTGGGCTCACGATCAGCATAGTAGGGCTTGGTAGCCATGTCGAGCCACAACTCATGTGCCACATGGTTGCGGATACGGCTCAGGTCGGTCTGGCCAGCATCGAGGAGCCAGCTGTTGTCATCGCGCATACCCAGCAACTTCTTGTTTAGTTTCTCGCCAAGCTCGTCTTCCAGTTTGATGTGAAAGTTGTGCTTGTGTCGCCCGGCCATCATGGTTGTTTGCCCCCTTAACTTAAACCGGCCTTGAAGTTCCATCGGGGTGATGCTGTCAGGGTGGTGAAGACGGAATCTGGCAGGCTGATAGTCCTTGCTGATCACGGCATCTACCTCAAGAAGTGGCAGACATGAGAAGAGCAGAGTGCCACTCACGGTCGAGTCACCCACCTGGGCAGAAATAGTGTGGGGCTTGACACCGTCGACTGGAGCAAACCAAATGCTCTGACCATCGTCGACCGGCACGCCATCGACCATGACATCGGTCCATCCACTTTCTGGCAACACGGTTACTCGAGCCTCATAATCGGTGCCGAAGACGCTGTCGGGAATGGTGCAAAGCCATTGCCCAGCACGGTTATCACGGATGATGTCCTTGCCGTTGAGTTGCAGTTGTGCCTGCGCCAGCAGGCAGTTAACTGCCATGAGACATATGACCAGTAACTTTTTAATTGTCAGGTAATGGGTAATATAGTCAAATAGCTAATTATCAGTCTAATCGCCCTTAAACAAGTCCTTGATTCCGCCAATCGAGCCCATGAGGTTTGTGGCCTCGTAAGGCAGATACACCGTCTTGGTCTTGTCGCCACTGGCGACTTCCTCGAGCATGCCAATGTACTTCTGTGCTATCAGATAGTGAGCGGGGTTAGCGCTCTTGCCAACAGCCTCGGTAACCTTGTCGATGGCGATTGCCTCGGCTTCGGCACGGCGTATGCGAGCTTGGGCATCACCTTCAGCACGCAAAATCTCGGTCTGCTTGTCGGCCTCGGCTTGGTTAATGCGGGCAGTCTTCTGGCCCTCGCTCTGCAAGATGGCGGCAGCCTTCTGACCCTCGCTAGTGAGGATGGTGGCGCGCTTGTTGCGCTCGGCTTGCATCTGCTTTTCCATGGCCTGAAGCACACTCTGCGGTGGTGTGATGTCCTGCAACTCGACGCGGTTTACCTTGATACCCCACTTGTTGGTGGCATCGTCAAGAACGGCACGCAACTTGCTGTTGATGGTGTCGCGAGAGGTAAGTGTCTCGTCAAGCTCAAGCTCGCCGATGATGTTACGCAAGGTGGTCTGGGTCAATTTCTCGATGGCGTTGGGCAGGTTGTTGATCTCATACACAGCCTTGAATGGGTCGACAATCTGAAAGTAGAGCAACGCATTGATTTGCATCAAGATGTTATCCTTGGTAATCACGTTCTGCTTGTCGAAGTCGTAGACTTGTTCTCGCAGATCGATAGCGCTGGTGTATACATATCGCCCGCCAGTAAGAGTGACAATGGGTTTGGCTCGGTCGATAAATGGGATGATGATGTTGATACCAGGTTTGAGCGTGGCGTGGTACTTGCCAAGGCGCTCAATAATCTTGGTCTCGCTCTGCGGGATGATGACAAGGCTCATCTTGACAAGCACGAGAGCCAGCACGACAATCACCGTTAGGAAAATAGAAAATGGAGTCATCTTTTTTGTATGAGGGTTAAAAATTTAAGATATCGTCTCGACGGTGAGGATGATGCTATCGAGGTTGACGACCCGTACAGTAGTGCCCTTGCTGATGGCATTTCCGTCGGCCGAGACTGCTTTCCAGTCATCGCCGTCAATAGCAACACGGCCATGGCCGCCTGCTTCAATGGTCATGCTCACAACTCCCTCTCGTCCTATCAGTGCGTCGGCATTGCTGGCACGCTCAGGGTCGTTGCGGTGGAAGTACTTTAGTGCAATGGGTCGAACGAACAACACACTCAGCACCGATGCTACGGAAAACAGGATGATTTGTGCTGTTAGCGAGGCTCCGCACAATGCGGCAAGCAACGACACAGCAGCGCCAATAGAGAAACACAGAATGAAGAAATCACCCGAAAACAACTCCAGGATTAGGCATACCACAGCGATGATGGCCCACACCTGCCACAGATTTTGAGAGAAATATTCTATCATATGCAACAACTTTTGATTTGAATTTGTAAAGGTAAGCAATTATTCTGAATTTATCAAAACATTGCTATGTTTTTAACATTTTCATACAGGTGTTCAATAACACATAGCTCGTTCAATTTAGTCATTGTCGCTACTAGCGTTTGTGGTTGTGGCGCGTCGAGTGGCGGCTGGACGATTGCGGGCCACCTGATGGTCAACTTCGGCACGCGATGGCTGGTGTTCGGTCATCGAGTGGTTGAAGGCGTTCGCCACGCGCGCCGAATGATCACGCTTGGGCGGGGGCGGAACCTCGGTTTTCTCTTTTGTTTTCTTACGTTTGGGAGGCGGCACATCGCCATCATGCTTCAAGTTGGCAGCGACTGTTTCCTCAGCCAGTGTGTATAGTTCATATTGTTCGATGATTCTCACCAGTTTCTGGGGATAGGCGGGGTCTTCGGCATAGCCACAGTCGCGAAGCCCTTGGGCCCATCCTTGGTAATCGGTCAATTCTAAGTCATAGAGAGGGCTGTAGCGCTTTCCACGCAAGAACTTGGCATGATCGAGAAACGAGTCCTCGGCGCTACCGTAGTTGCGGTAGCAATTGTGCTTCAGCGTGTCATCATATTCTACAACAGGACCCTTCCAACTGTAGCATTTGATGCCAAAGTGGTTATTGCCACGACGAGCAAGATAGCTCTGTCCGGCATTGCTCTCTAGCAAGCCCTGCGCCAAGGTGATGCATGCTGGTACACCAAATTCGCGCTGGTGTTCCAGAGCAATAGCCTTGTAGCGATCGATATACTCCAGATAACGCGCATTCATGCCCTGACTGTGGGCAAAAACAGCCACAAAAAGCGACAAAATCAAGCAAATTGTCGCTTTTTGTTTGCAGTTTGAGAAATAATAACTATTTTTGCGCATAGTTTTCTAAATGAACGATCATGATCGAGAAGAATATCACGACCAAGATACAAGTTTTCGCCTACGACGAGCTCAACGAGGAAGACCGTAGACTGGTCGAAATGGCGTGTGAGGCAACTAAGGCTTCCTATGCACCCTATAGCAACTATCATGTAGGTGCCGCCTTGCTACTTGACAACGGCGAGTATTTTATAGGCGCAAACCAGGAAAATGCCGCATTTGCAGGTATCTGTGGCGAGCGCAGCGCAATCTATGCCGCTGGAGCACAGTATCCAGGAGTACCTGTCAAGAAGTTAGCGATTACTGCCGCCCAGGATGGAGAAATTGTTGCCGAACCAGTAGCGCCATGTGGCGTATGCCGCCAGGCCATCCTGGAGTTTGAGAAGAATGCCCCACACCCTATCGAGATTCTGCTGGCCGGCCGCGACAAGGTCTATCGCTTGGAGAGCATTGCCTCTACCCTACCCCTGTGCTTCAAGGAATTCTAGGATAGTGCCCCAGCCCCTTTTAAGAAAGGAGGCTGAGGGACTCTTATAGCTCTAGGTCGATGTCGTGCAACTCGTGCCAGGGCAGACCTTGCTTGGCAACCTCGGCGAGGAATGGATCGGGGTCAAACTCCTCGATATTGTGCACACCGGGCATTGCCCACAGGCCCTTCAAGAACATCATAGCGCCCGTCATGGCGGGCACACCAGTCGTATAGCTCACTGCTTGCATTCCCGTCTCCTCGTAGGCGGCACGATGCGAGCAGTTGTTGTATATGTAATAGGTGTGCTCCTGTCCATCATGCCCGATACCACGAATGCGGCATCCAATAGATGTCTCGCCCTCGTAGTTCTCACCCAGGTCTTGTGGATTGGGAAGTACAGCCTTGAGGAACTGCAGCGGTACAATCTTTACGCGAACATTGCCTGTGCCGTCAGCTAGTGGAGCCTCATACTCAACCTCATCGATGCGGCTCATGCCGATGTTCTGGATTACCTCCAAGTGTTTCAGATATTGCTGGCCGAAAGTCATCCAGAAGCGGGCACGCTTGATGGTCGGATAATTGATAACTAGCGACTCGATTTCCTCATGGTGCAACAGATAGCTGTCACGAGGGCCGATGTTGGGATAAGTCAAGTCCTTGTGAAACTCGAGCGGCTCGGTCTCCACCCACTTGCCGTCTTCCCAGTACAGACCTTTCTGCGTGATCTCGCGGATGTTGATTTCGGGGTTGAAGTTGGTGGCAAATGCTTTGTGGTGGTCACCGGCATTGCAGTCGACAATGTCGAGGTAGTGGATTTCCTTGAAGTGATGCTTGGCGGCATAGGCGGTATAGATGCTAGTCACACCTGGATCGAAACCGCAGCCCAGGATGGCGGTCAGACCAGCCTTTTCAAATCGCTCGCGGTAGGCCCATTGCCAACTGTATTCAAAGTGAGCCTCGTCGCGAGGTTCATAGTTGGCTGTGTCAAGATAGTTCACGCCACACTGTAGGCAAGCCTCCATGATGGTCAGGTCTTGGTAAGGAAGTGCCAAGTTTATAACTAGGTTGGGCTTGTGACGGTTAAACAGGGCCACCAGCTGGTCAACCTCATCGGCGTCCACCTGGTCGGTGGTGATATTAGGGGCGCCAATGGCTCGTGCTACTGCGTCGCACTTGGCGCGGTTGCGCGAGGCAATCACAATTTCGTTGAACACGTCGGGGTTTTGGGCGCACTTGTGCGCACACACGGTGCCGACACCACCGCAACCAATAATAATGACTTTGTTCATATATCCTTGTTTTTACAGTTATTTGCCAGTGCCACAATCCGATAATTGCCGTCAGTCGCTGGAGCGATATTCAGTTATGGGATGCCATAACTATCTTCGTCAAAGCAGGCTAGTAAAAGTGGTGATAAGCCAAGTGCTGATCGACATATAGATGATCATGCCTACAATGTCGTTGGTCACCGTCACGAATGGGCCGGTGGCGATGGCAGGATCAATCTTTAGCTTTTCGAGTACTAGCGGGACCAGTGAGCCGAATACCGAGGCAAACAGAATGACACCAAATAGCGACAACGTCACAGCCATGGTGGTCACCTGGGCCTTGACGGCATCGTCATCGGCAGGGAAGAACCAGTTGTAGACAAAAAGGCATGCTGAAATAATCAGAGCATTGAGCAGGGCTACACCCAGTTCCTTGAACAGGTGCTTGCCCGCATGGTGGATATCTAAGCTACCATTGGCGAGACCCTGCACCACAATTGCACTCGACTGAGTGCCAACATTACCACCTGTGCCGCCAATGAGAGGGATGAACAGCGCCATGCCTGGCAAGATTTGCAGCAGGTCGGTCTCAGTGCTGCCACCGCCATCCAGGATAAAAGCGTTGGCAATACCACCCGCCAGGCCAATGAGTAGCCACGGCAGGCGCGCCTTGACTTGTGTGAAGATGTTATCGTCGGTCTCGACATCGGCCGAGATACCCGAAGCCAATTGGTAGTCACGCTCGCTTTGTTCGCGCACCTGGTCAATGATGTCATCAACGGTGATGCGGCCCACCAGGCGGCCTATGCTGTCGACAACGGGCATTGCCACGAGGTCGTATTTTTCAAAATCCAGCGCCACGTCGTCGATGGGCGTGTCGGTCTTCACGCTGATGGGGTCAGGCTCCATCACGTGGCGAATCTTGCTGGCATTGGGGTTGGTAATGGTGGTTTTGAGGGGAAAGATGCCTTTCAGACGGTGGTCGTCATCCACAACATAGATGTTGTAAATCTCATCCATATCTTCGGC
>JAEEVE010000306.1 GCA_016290765.1 Muribaculaceae bacterium | reverse complement strand
CGTGACGAGGATGCGCTACACGAGTACCGTGTCTACCAGCGCGACCAAAACGGAGGTATGAACGCGGCAGAAGGAGAGCATGATGACCGCCTCATGGCACGAGCAATCGGCCTGTACATATCCGACAACATGCCAAAGCCAAGGATGGTTGACAAGAATATGTTCAACAAAATACGCAACAAGTTATCAAAACGCAAAAACAAGACTCCCAATGAAAGTGATTTCTAATCTCAAGCGATTCGTCAAGTATGTGACACTCACATGGATGCTGCATAAGGCATCACGAAAGGCCGACAACTTGCAAGAACGAACTGGCATCACGCACTATGTCATCAAGCAAGGGCGAGGCCTCAAGGTGGTCACGCGCAAGGATTATCGCATGCTGGTGAGCAAGGGCAAGGCAAGGTACGTCACAGCCGAGCAGATGTACCAGGGATGCTTCTACTGCACACGGTGGTACAACAAGAACAACCCTGTGCCGATGCGTGTCATCGAGCAGAAGCGCAAGAACTGGCTCGCCGCAAACGGGCTATAAAAGAGAGCCACCCTCACGGGCGACTCTCTTCACGACTTATGAAAAAGATTTACTCCTCCTTTCTGTGCGGCTATGGTTATCCGCACGTTTATTTCACCCAGTCGGTTTCGGAAAGGATTTTGCTGCGTTGTTCGTCAACACCATTGATCCATGCCTTGCCTTCGTCGGGATTGGTCAGAATGGAATCCTTGACAGCACCAAGGTCGGTGAAGAACTCGCTGATGGCGGCATAAGCGTCAAGCTCTTTCTTGTGAGCGTTGTAGTAGTCGGTAGCCTTCTGATCCTTCCACACCCACTTGCCCTTATTTGCGCCAGTCTTCTTGAGCTTGGCACCCATCTTACGAATGGCAGCGGCATAGTCCTCAAGTTGCGCCAGGCGGCCTTTCAGCTCGTTGTCGCCTTCCAGTCCCTCTTTCGACTGGTACTGCTCATACGCCGCGTCTTTCTCGCTGCGGGGCTTGCGGTAAGTACCACCAGCATCCTTCGTGATTTTCTTCACAAGATGCTTCTTCACAAACGGGTCGGTGGTCTGCATCGCGTCATCAAGGCGAGCACCGTCATACAGGTCTAGGCGGGCATCCATCATCTTCTCGAAACGCTCCACATACTTGTCCTCAATCTCCGCATCATACTCGTCACTGGTGAGAGCATTCAAGGGACCTGCACCTTTGCGACGCTTGTAAGTCGCCCAGCGGCGGGCAAGCTCCTCAGCGGGCAACTTCTGCGCCTCGCCTGCGGTCATCTGCAACTCGTCGATGTAAGTCTGGTCAACGGCACTCTGAGGCACGTTCATCAGCCGCATGAACAGCAGCCCGAAGTCGCGCGCTGCACCATAGTCGTTGCCGAAGTAATCCATGATACCGACAATCGGGTCAACAATAGTCTTGGGATCAACACCCACACCCATCGAGACGAACATGCGGGCTAGGTCGTAGATGGCCTCGGCTTTCTTGCTGTCGATCTTCTGCCCTATCTGCTCAAAGCTCTCCGAGAACAAGTCCATGTCAATGCCGAAGTCCCGGAACTTTTTCTTACCACGGGCATAGTCCAAACCAAACTCTGCGGCACTGCCGATGGTCTGACCGAACACTAGGCCTTCCATCCAACCGCTGAACAGGTGGACAGCGGCATGCAGCAAGCCTTCGTTCTCCTCATCTTCATCGCTACCGCCCGAGAGCTTGTATGGGAAGTACTGGCTACCCAAAGCCCACACGGCAGGAGCAATAGAACCGAACATGGCAGCCCAGGCGACACCACGAATGGTCTCACGGTTGGCCATGCGCTCGGCAACACGCTGGGCAACATCCGCGTCAATGCCCTCACGAATCATCTTCGTGCTGGCCTTGCGGATGGCTTCCTCACGCCATGTCTTGCTCAAACCATTCTTGATGGCGGTCAAGCCACCAACCAACTCGCGCTGGAAGCCCATCGAGGCGTTGCGGTACAGCGTGACCATTCTTGACCAGAACGTGCGGTCTTGCTGGATAGGCGACAAGAAGGTACCGATGCCTGACTGCTGCGTTTCGTTGACGCTGATAGCGGCATCTTGCAATGCCCGCTTGTTGGCTTCCTCGTCGCTGTAGCCCATGTCTTTGTATTGGCGCAACTTGGTCTCATAGATGGAGCGACCGCCTATGGCAACGGTCATGGCATCGACAGCGGCATTGCTGAAATAGCCAGCCCTGGCAAGCCCTTCTTTCGCCTTGTTGTACTTGTAGCCCGCGGCAGACGACTCAAGGTCGCTCTGCGTCAAGATCGGGTCACCAGCCACTCGGCCTTGCCAACGCTCGGCAAAGGGGGGGAGATTCTCAATAGCCCATTTCCAGGTGCCCATCGGATTGGCAATGTTCTTAATGATATCATCCCAACGTGCCTGGACTAGGTATACAGGAGAACTGAGCAACTGCTTGGCTGCCGTGTAGACACGCAGGGCGATGTTGGCCTGGGCCATCTTGCGGGTGGCGGCATTGACAATCTTTTCACCAGAACCAACCTCGGCAATGTAGTCGCCGGTGGTGATGGCGCAGCATTTCTCCAACGCATCCCAAATCTGCTTGCCGTCACCATAGCGAAGACTGCTCATGTTGTTAACCTTGGCACGGAAGTTCTTGTACGACAACAAGGTGTTCAAGTCGCGCGACAACTCGGCAAACGAGTTCCAGTGCTCCATCTCGCTCACATGCTCGGCGGTAGTCTGGAAGAAGTCGGTCGTGATGTCAAGGTCGGCATTGTTGCGCTTGCGCTCGATGATGCTGCCAGTGATGGTGGCGGGGCGAATCTTGCCGTTCTGCTGCGCAAGATTCACTGTCTCGTTGCGGGCAAG
>JAEEVE010000305.1 GCA_016290765.1 Muribaculaceae bacterium | reverse complement strand
GACCCCACTGCCGACACCATCATTCTAGGTTGGGGTAGCACCTACGGCCACATCTTGGATGCAGTGAACCGCCTCAACGCCGAGGGCTTCAAGCTGGCGATGACGCACCTGCGCTACATCAACCCGCTGCCCAAGAACACCGCCGAACTGCTGTCGCGCTTCAAGACGGTGATTGTCGCCGAGCTGAACACTGGCCAAATGGCCACCTACTTGCAAAGCAAGATACCCAACCTGAACATCTGCCACATTAACAAGGTACAAGGCCAGCCGTTCATGGTTCAAGAGATTATTGACGGAGTGAAAGAAATCATGATGGAGGAGGAATTGTAATGGAACAGAACACAAATACTCAGGCCGTTGAGGCCACCAAGACAGTGAAACCGCTCGACTATAAGAACAACCAGCCCATCCGCTGGTGTCCGGGCTGTGGCGACCACGCCGTGTTCAATGTGTTGCTCAAGGCTATGGCCGCTCTGGGCATCCCTTCGGAGAAGACCGCAGTGATTTCGGGCATAGGTTGCAGCTCGCGTCTGCCCTATTATACCAACACCTATGCCTTCCACACCATTCATGGTCGTGGCGGCGCTGTGGCTACCGGCTTCAAAACCGCTAACCCCGAGATGACCGTTTGGCAAGTGTCGGGCGATGGTGACTGCCTCGCCATCGGTGGCAACCACTTCATCCATGAGGTGCGCCGTAACCTGGATGTGAACCTGCTGTTGCTCAACAACCGCATTTACGGCCTGACCAAGGGCCAGTTCTCGCCCACCAGCGCCCGCGGTTTCAAGAGCAAGTCATCGCCCTACGGTACTACCGAGGATCCATTTGTTCCTGCCGAACTCGCATTCGGTGCCCGTGGCACATTCTTTGCCCGCAGCATCGACGTGGAGTTGGGAATCAGCCAGGAGGTGATGATGGAGGCTGCCAAGCACAAGGGTTGCTCAGTGGTGGAGATTTTGCAAAACTGCATGATCTTTAACAACGGCATCCACAACTACATCACCGACCGCGAGACTCGTCCCGACCGCACCATCCACTTGGTGCATGGCGAGAAGATGATCTTTGGCCGTGACAAGAACCGTGGCATCGTGCAGGACGGCTTCGGTCTGAAGGCGGTGACCATCGGCGAAGACGGCTACACCATGGACGACGTGCTGGTGCATGATGCGCACTGCGAGCATTCGTTCGTCCACCAGATGCTGGCCATGATGGACGGCCACGACCTGCCTGTAGCACTGGGCGTGATCCGTGACGTAGAGGCTCCCACCTACGATGCTTCGGTTGCCGAGCAAGTCGAGGAGGCCAAGGCCATGCATGGCTTCACCTGTCTGCGCGACGTGGTGATGGCTGGCGACACCTGGGAGGTGAAGTGATAGATAACAGATATAACTGTTGAAAATGAGGTAGGGACGCACAGACGCGCGTCCCTACCTTTTTAATCTATAATCTGTGAACTAGTCTAACATCAATTTGTAACACACGCATTCCTGGTCGCGATAGAACTCGGTTGCTCCCCAGCGTTTCCAGTATTGATGGGTCTTGAGACGGTGTAACACAGGGATGAAGATAAAGTCATAGCGCTGCCTCAGCTGGGGCATGATCGACATGAGCATGTCGTAGTTGAGACGGGTACCCCGGTAGGGTTCGGCGACAATAAACGAGAAGACCGCTGTATACCGAAGGCTGTTGAGACCCGCAAGAAGTTCAGGGGCATCAATGAGTATCTGTGGGGTCTCCTCCTCAATGCGGTAGTCGCTCATGTTCAACAACCCTATCACTTTTCCCTGGGCATCCATGGCTTTGACGCTCAGCGGCCAGTTGAAGCGCAAATCACGCACCCATGTTTCCACCTCAGCACGGTCAAAACCATACTGACGCACCATCCAATCGACGGTCAACGCCGCATCGTCAGGAGTCATTCTTTCTAATGTGTACTGCATTGTAGGTCAACAGTATTTCGGGGTGATAAGATAGCTTTGCTTTGCGCAGTCCTGGCAGTCCCATGTCCTCTTCTCGATTCAGAAAGATGTAATGCTCGGGCAGATGTTGGGCAAACTGCTGGTTGATGATAGCGAAAGCGCCCTCCACTCGGCGGTCGGCCTTCTCGACACAGATGTCGAACGTATCGGTAGTGATAGCGGCACCATAAGTAAAAGCCACCATTGTCTGATCGACATAGACTGCGCCCCCCATCATACCCAGGGCTTCCCAATGAGAGAAGATGGTTTCCATCACGCGCCGCTCGGCCGTGATGGTTTCACTGGGTTGTTTCTCTTCACGCCACAACTCGGCCAGATGACGGCATTCGTCGAAGAGTGCTGGCGTGAGAGGGCGATACTCGAAGCCAGGATGCTCGGCACGAAAACGGTTGATGTGGTTACGTTTGCCGTTGAGGTGTCTCCCATGCAGCGATGCCAGGCTTTCGCGATGATAAATGTAGTTGTACTGGTCGCGCACCGGCTCTATCTCGATGGTGAAGGCAGAACGAAGCTCAAGAAGTTCCTGTGCCTGTGAGTCTTCCAGGCCGATGATGGTCAACTCTCCTTGACAATCTTCAAGCAAGAGTTCAATCAGTTCCTTGGGAATCTTTGTCGCCCTACAGACCGTATAGACCTGTTCACCCTTGAACATATAACGCAATACCACGGCATCATCGAGCACGCACACCTCGGTATCGAAGAGGAATTGCCAGCCCACAAGATTGGCAAAAGTATAGTTGCAGTTGCGCCGCCCGGCTTGTAGCGATACCGCCTGCACCGCCTCACGGTCAGAAAGCGTCAATGGGTGAAAAGATAGGGTCATTTGGAATATTCCTCAGTGAGATGGTTTGACAGCTAAATAAGGAGTTGTAGAGATATTAAAAAAACAAAAGTTATCCCA
>JAEEVE010000304.1 GCA_016290765.1 Muribaculaceae bacterium | reverse complement strand
ACATTGACCAGCTGAGAGCCAATCTGTGTTGCCAGGCGTATGCGCTGGCTCTCACCTCCTGACAGCGACGCCGACGATCGGTTCAGCGAGACATAGTCCAGTCCCACATCGAGCATAAAGGTGAGTCTCGATTGTATTTCCTTGACAATTTCGCTTGCTATAATCCACTTTTGCGGTGGCAGCACATATTGGAGGTTAGCCATCCAGTTGCGCAGTTCGTTGATGTCCATCGCTGCGAGTTCTGCGATGTTTTTGCCGGCGAGGCGATAGTGCAGCGCCTCGATGTTGAGCCGTTGCCCATGGCACTCGGGACACTGCTGACGCGAATAGAACTGTCCCGCCCACTTCTGTGCCTGTGATGTAGCAGTATCGTCCTGCTGCATCTCGATATACTTGACCAATCCGTCGTAGGAGAGGAAGTAGTTGCTCGTGCTCATGGTCTCGGTACGAATGTTGAGGCGTTCCTCACCCGTACCGTTCATGATGTCGTCGATAACCTCGTCGGGCAGATCGTCGATGGGTGTGTCCAACGAGCATCCATACTTCTCGCAGATGGCCTGAATCTGCCAGAAGACGAGTGAATTCTTGTATTTGCCCAATGGCAGGATGCCCCCTGCTCTGATAGACAATGTGGTGTCGGGCATGATTTTCTCGCGGTCAACGATGTTGACATATCCCAATCCCTTGCACTTGTGGCATGCTCCTAGTGGCGAATTGAACGAGAAGTTGTGTGGTGCCGGTTCCTGATAGCTCAGTCCCGTGTCTGGATCCATGAGCGACTTGCTGTAGAAACCTATACTGTCGTTTTCCACATCCAGAATCATGAGTTGGTCGCCGCCTTGCTTAAATGTCTTTTCGATGGACTCCAGCAGTCGTTTCTCGTCCTTTCGGGCCACCTTGAGTCGGTCCACGACGAGTTCGACCGAGTGGTTCTTGTAGCGGTCGAGCTTCATGCCGAAGGTGATTTCGCGCAGTTCGCCATCGACCCGCACATTTAAGTAGCCCTTCTTGCGCAAATTCTCGAACAGGTCCTTGTAGTGTCCCTTGCGGTTCTTGACCATGGGCGCAAGGAGGTAAATCTTGTGGCCGTCATAGCGGTTGAGGATGAGTTCCAGAATCTTGTCGACGGTGTATTTGACCATGGGTTTCCCAGAGATATAGCTGTAGGCATCGGCCGCGCGGGCATAGAGCAGTCGCAAATAGTCATAGACCTCGGTGGTGGTGCCGACTGTTGAGCGCGGATTCTTGTTGGTCGTCTTCTGGCCAATGGAGATAACTGGATTCAGGCCCGAAATCTTATCGACATCGGGTCGCTCAAGCACGCCCAGCATGTTGCGCGCATAGGCCGAGAACGTCTCGAGATATCGCCGTTGTCCCTCGGCAAAGATGGTGTCAAACGCCAGCGACGACTTCCCGCTTCCGCTCAGTCCTGTGATGACAGTGAGCTTGTAGTGCGGGATGTCGACATCGATGTTTTTTAGATTGTGCACGCGTGCGCCCAGCACGCTGACGCACTCAGTTTCTTTGCCGTTGAGCTTCATATTTTAAAGATGGCCGCGGCATGTAGCGACCATCACCTGATTTATTGCTTATTATTCTTGATGAACTTGATGATGTCTTCGATGGTTTTGATGCGGTCGAGTGTCTCGTCGGGAATCACCACGTTGTACTCTCGCTCGATGCCGATGAGCAATTCCACCACTCCCAGCGAGTCAAGCCCCAGGTCTTGTGTGAGGTTAGACTTAGGCTGCACCATTTGCGGGTCTACTTTTGCCTCCTTAGCGGCAAGAATGATGACGCGCTGCGCGATGGTGTCGACCATCTGAACAGTGTCTTGCTTGATTTTGGGTCTGGGAGGTTTGGGACCATACAACCTTGGTTTCCTGACGCCATACATTGTTCTGGCGGTTCGGTCTTTTACTTGCGGCGGAAATAGTGCTATCATTTTGTCGAAATCCACAGGTCGTCCGTCGAGCACAACACCATCGGCGGCGGTGAGTTCAACCTCCGGTTTGGCTTGTTGGCCTGTGGCCTCCGGTGCCATGTTTGCTGCCATGGCTCCTGTAGTGATGCCAGCTGCCACCACTGCGCCTATTGCCAGTCGGTGTTTATTATCTTTTTTCATGATTCTGTATCTTTTATTTTCACATTTTTCAGTCGGTTGTAGTGGCACAGCATCACGTCGCCACCAGCGTCGCGAAGGTGAAAGCCGTTGCCCTGACAATAGTCAAACATGTTGCAATCGGCGCAGATGCCACGCTTCATCCACGAACGGTCGCGGTAAACGCCGAACCGATTGTTCCAGACGTCCCAAAAACTGTCGCGGTAGATGTTTCCCTGGTGATAATCGCTGCGTATGCTCAGGCATCCCGAGATGCTTCCGTCGCTGAGAATACTCGCCACGGTGAGCCCTGCATCGCAACCGTAGAAATAGTCACGCACCATTCCCTCGTAAGGGCCCAGAAAGCCCTCGCAGGCATAGCTCAGGTCAATGATTCCCTCGATGCGTGTCTTGACGATAAAGTTGAGCAGTTGTGCAAATTGCTGGTCGGTGAGCTGCAGTTCGTCAAGTCCTGCCGCTCGCCCCATGGGTACGATGGTGAAACATCGCCAATAGCGCACACCGGCCTCGATGAGCAGTTGCTTGATTTGTTCCAGCGAGCCGATGTTGCGTGAGCTGACGCAGGTGATCACATCCCACTCCAACCCATCGACCTCCTTCATGAGGCTGATGGCGCGCATGGCGCGGTCAAAGCTGTGCGGGTTGTTGCGCAGCCAGTTGTGGTCATCGCTCGTGCCGTCGATGTCGACCGCCATGCTGTCGATGCCCGCCTTGACCAGCCGCTGCATCATCTTCTCGTCGAGGAGGAACCCGTTGGTCACCAATC
>JAEEVE010000303.1 GCA_016290765.1 Muribaculaceae bacterium | reverse complement strand
CAAACAAAACAGTAAAAACAACCAGCGATTATGAGCGCAGTCAGTTCCTTGTTCCATATCGTCATCAACACCCATCGGCGAGAAATGACAATACCAGAGGATAAAAGTGAACAGTTGTACCGATATATCTGGTCAATCGTACAAAGTCGCAGTTGTCGCCTGTTGCGCATCAACGGCATTGGCAATCATGTACATCTATTAGTTGAACTATCACCCACGGTGTGCCTGAGCGATTTGGTGCGCGACATCAAGCAAGGAAGCAGCAAATGGGCAAAGCAGAACCCCTGTTTCCCTCAATTTAGGGGATGGGGAAAAGAATATGGTGCTTTTTCTTGTAGTGTTCGCGACAAAGAAAGTGTTATCAACTACATTATCAATCAGCGTGAGCATCATCGGCTCAAGACTTTTGAGGATGAGTACAGACTGATGATCGAGCACTCGGGATTGGAATGGAATGAATATAGACTGACGTAGCGCAACTGATGTTTAAAGTTCCTCTTCGAGGCACTTTTGCTATATGTCCTCATGACCAAGCTGCGAGGACCTTCGGCCCTCTTGCATGGTCTTTCGTACAAATAGCTTCTTCGAAGCTTGATGCGTCTTTGACGCAACTTGAGTTAATAGAAACAAGTTTTTGCTAGTGTCCCGAAAAAGTGGGACACTTTACTTATTCCTAGAATTTGTGGCAATTAGCTGTTATGTCCTCTCTTATGGAGCTGTATAGGTGCGAGGTTGATTATGCTTTGCCGAGCATGATGTTGATGACTGCGTTCACATCGCTCACGTCAACTGATCCATCGTCGTTGAGGTCGGCCCACAACTTGACTTCAGGATCCTGATTCTTGCCAAGCATCACATTGATAACGACATTCACATCACTGACATCTACCACTCCATCACCCGTGACATCTCCTGGCTTATGCTCGGATCCGCTCGTGGTGGCTCCTAAAACTATAACAGTCTTGACGACTGGAAAGACCTCCTCTACTTCTCTAGCGTTGGGGGCCGAGAACAACAAAGTAGCATCAGTCAGCCCTGTCACAGGAATCATCGATTCCAAAGTTTGTGTAATCACCTCGGCCAGCACGGGTATGTCGACCGAGCGCAAAACATTTCCTTGCTTGTCCAGCACTTGGACCCGTGGAGCGACCTTGTTGGGATTGAAGCCCGGGTCCAGAATGTATTTCATCTGCACCTTGAGCGTGTCTATTCCCTGACACGAGAATTCGGGCGACTCAAGGGTGTACTGCTCTCCACTGGCTGCCGTGAAAAGTGTGACCCTGTTGTAAGCAATGAGGTCATGGTCAAGTACCACGTCGTGTCGATGATAGGTCCAGCCGTCAAAATGATTGAGGTCAAACTGCAGCAATGGCGTGTCGGCAGCAACGGCTTGCAGGGCAAATGCTGATAGCATCATGACGATGAACAAGTGTAGCTTCTTCATAATCGGGATATTTTTTGTTAGAACTGAGCGTAAATGAAGGGTTGAACGTCGGCTGCGGCAAACTCCAGCACTAGCTGCACGACGATGACGAATGCCAATAGCTTGACCCACCACCGCGAGCGGACGAAACGCCGCTGCAAGTCGTCCCAGATGGGCTGTGGCAGGAAGTGCAGCGCGAAAGCCAGCACCATGACGATGCACCAGGTGTTGCGCACTTGGGCAAACACGGGCAAGTAGGCAAGGTCAAAGCGCGTGAATGTGCCGGCGATAACTTGACATGCTGTACCAAAGGTGTCAGCGCGGAAAAAGACCCATAGCAACGAAACGATTGTGAAGGTCAGCAGCCATGAGGCGAATCGCACCCACCAAGTGCCAGGCAGACGGCTGAGCCGTGGCATGAGCCACTTGTGCAGGCACAATGCGCCTCCATGCCCGGCCCCCCAGAAGATGAACTTCCATGCCGCACCGTGCCACAAGCCCCCGATGAGCATCGTCGCCATCAAGTTAAGGTACTGACGTGGCTTTCCACGACGGTTTCCACCCATCGAAATGTAGATGTAGTCCCTGAGCCAGAACGAGAGCGTCATGTGCCAACGGCGCCAGAATTCGGTGACATTGAGCGAGCGGTAAGGGAAGTCAAAGTTTTTTGGCAGGCGGTATCCCATGATCGAAGCGATACCGATAGCCATGTCGCTATAGCCCGAGAAGTCGCAGTAGATCTGCATGGTGTAGCCCAATATGGCCATGAGCAGTTCGACACCACTGTAGCCCGTGGGATTGCCAAAGGCAATGTTGACATACTGCGCGATATAGTCGGCTACAACAGCCTTCTTGATCACTCCCAGCAGTACCAACCACAACCCGCCATAAACCATGGCCCGCGTAGCAGGACGGTTGGCACGAATCTGCGGCAGCAAATCGCTGGCACGAGCAATGGGACCCGCAATGAGGCAGGGAAAGAACGAGATGAAAAACAGGTACTCAAGCAGGCTGTCGGTAGGCTGGATTTTGCCGTGATAGACATCAACGACATAACTGATGGTGCGGAATGTGTAGAACGAAATGCCGATGGGGAGAATGATGTCAAGAGGCTGAAAGTTGCGTCCAATAATGGCATTGATATTCCACAAGAGGAAGTTGGTGTACTTGAACCCGACCAGTATGCCAGCCGAGCAAATAACCGATAATATCATCAACCACTTGCGCCGGCGATGGTTATCGCTTGTGGCGATGTACTGCGCCAATAGCCAATCGAGCGTGCCGGTGAATACCAACAGCAACAAATACCATCCGCTAGACTTATAGAAAAAGAAAAGACTAAACGCTGTAACGAAGAGCATCATCTGCGTGCGGCGCGACTTCATCCAAGCATAGATAGGGATGAATATAAGGAACAGCACCCAAAACAGCCCGCTGGAGAATTGCAAAGGCAGGCTAGGGTCATAGGC
>JAEEVE010000050.1 GCA_016290765.1 Muribaculaceae bacterium | reverse complement strand
TCCGCAGATTCCGCAGATTTTTACTCTTTCATTGTCTTGCCCTAGCTACTTAACTCCCTTTGACTCCCTTTAACTACTTAACTACTCAAAAATCTATAATCATCTGCGTAATCTGCGTGAAATAAGTACTACTCTGCGGGAGGTCCGGATTTGTCCTTGCCTTGCTTGCGGTACGCGCTGGGGGTGAGACCAGTGAACTTCTTGAAGTTGGTGACAAAATTGGGGTAGGAACCAAAGCCCACACTCTCGGCAATGGCCTGCACCGTGAATTGACTGTAATGCTCATGGTCGTTGATGCGCCGGCAAGCCTCGCGAATGCGGTAGTCGTTGACCATCTCGGGGAACGACTGGTGGTAGTGCTCGTTGAGCACTTGTGAAACATAGTAACGTGAATTGGCATCAATTAACTCGGCCAGCCGGTCAAGCGAAAAGTTGTTGTCGTAAATCTCCTCACTGGTCTCCATCACATAGAGGATGCGGTGTAGCAAGTCGCTCAGTTCGCCCTCTTCCACTTGATGCGATTGATACTTGGGTGTTTGCTGCTCCTCGATAATTTGCTGACGTCGCTCCTCTTCAGCCGCCAGCAGCATCAAGTTGTTCTCATAGAGTTTGCGGTTCTTCTCCTGTTCCTGACGGTAACGCCGCCACAGCAAATACAAAAAACCAAGGATAATAAGGGTGATAGCGGCAATTCCCCAGGCTATGTATTTGGTCAATTTATGACGATATGCCAATTCTTGCATCTCGGCATTGATCTCGTCTATCTGGAACAAAAACTCGGCCTTTTCAGCGTCCAGCAACTTGTTTTTGTTCAGCACAATGTCCTTCTCGCGCAAAGCCTGAAATTCATATCGGTCGCCATTAACCGAATCTTTTTTCTGGTAGTAATATTCCGAGAGGTTTTTGTAGTAGAAGAAGAGCAGATGGTGGTCATCTGCTGCCTTACCTTGATTAATCAAGTCATTAATGATACTTAATGCCTGTTGATTCTTACCCATCTTGATGAGCAAGTGAAACTTGCTTACCATGATGTTGGTGCGCTCAATTTCTCGGTCTTTGTCATTCTCACCATAGATTTCGTCTAAAGCCTTGTTATAGAGCACTGAAGCCTCCTCAAGGTTGCCCCGATCTTGCTCAATAAAGGCGCGACAACAGGTCTTGACATACTCATAATGACGCATCGAGTCGGGAATCTGATAGCTTAAAAACTGATTGATGTCGTTGCGCACAGCATCGGTGTTGGCTGTATCCTCGGCAATCTTGATTAGATTGGAAGCCGTTAAGATGACCGACTTCGGGGCATTGGCGGCAAGTGCCGTCTCAAATGCCTTCTGGTGGAGCTCGATAGTGCGGCTGTCCAGTTGGCCATCGTTGCTATAGAAACTGTCAATCCAGTGAATATTGCCAAGATTAGTATAGGTCGCAGCCAGCAGACGATTGTCATTCAGGTCTTTGGCTATTTTTTGTGCTTGCAGCAAGTATTGGTGAGCTTTGCTGTAGTCGATGAACACATAAGTATAAAGTATACCCAACTGATTCATTGCCGATCCCACCAGACGTTGTGCATCCTTGTCGCCCTTGGGTGTGGTGTAGTATCGGTTGGCAATGATGTTGAAACACATCAAGGCACTATCAGGCTTGTCTCCCAAGTAAAAACGCTTTCCCATCTCCATGAGCGTCTTGCTTGGCAAGTCTTTCCAGATGTCATAGTTCTTGAGGCGTCCTGTGCCGTCGGCCGTTGTCCCCAGCCAAGCCACGAGCAACAGCCCCACCACAATATGTCTCAATCGTCTTTTCATTTTGCCCTTTTGAGTTCTCTTCCTATTAACAAGTCTATTTTAGAAGCTCTTGTGTGTCCTTGCATTTGGTAAGGATAATTAGATGTTTAGTCCAACTAATTTCTGCGACCAATGGTTGCAGAAACTCATTTGGCTGATATTCAGCATAAAAGCGTACCATGTCCCACAAGTTTGAGCTGCCGAATCCTTGAATTCCAGGGAACTCTTCTTGAATGTCGCGCGAAAGATTCTCGACAACCGACTTGCCCCAGCCAAGTATTTTCTGACGTTCGGTAATCTGTTTCCCGATTTCCCAATACAGCGAAATCATCTCTTTATTAACTGCCCGCATCGCTTCATACTGCGCAGAACGTATGCGACGCATAATATCGTCACGAAAGTGAAGGTATTCGCTAGGCTGGGAAATGTTATTTGTTATTGACGACATAGTGAAGCTTTTTCTTTAAATCACCATGCAAAGATACAAACAATCTGGAAATATCCTATAAAAAATCTGCCAACTTGGGGAAGTTGACAGATTTTTTATGATGGAATGTGATGTCAAAGCTTTGCCTCGACGATGCGGGTGATTTCGGCCTCTTCGGCGTTGGCGCGAGCGATGAGGTCGTTGGCATCGGCGATGAGGGCATCGGCAACAGCGCGGTCCTTGAGCGAACCGGCGTTGATCTTGACATTCATGCCAGCACCCAGCACAGCGGCACGTGCGGCGAGGGCACCCACGCCGGCATCACTCACACTGTTGGGGTTACCCTGCTCGGCCATGGCGCGGCACAGCTCGAACACCTGGAACGACTCCTTCATCGTGCGCAGGGGCACCTGGGTGGCATAGAGCGTGGCCTCCTGGATGGCGGCACTGCGAGCGGCCTTATCCTCGTCGGTCTTCTTGGGCATGCCAAAGGCCGCCATGATGCGGTTGAAGGCCTGCGTGTCCTCATCGACTAGATGCAGCAGTTCGGTCATCAGCGCCTGTCCCTTGTCGGCCCATACACTGAACTCCTTCCAGCGGTCGTCCCAGCCAGGCTTGTGGCTGCTCAGGTTGGCAACCATGCCTCCCAAAGCAGCGCCCAAAGCACCCATGTAGGCAGCAATGGTGCCACCACCAGGAGCGGGTGACTCGCGCGAGGTCTCCTCGGCAAAGCCCTTGACGGTGAGGTCAACCAACTTCTTGGCAGCGTTCTCGTCGGCATCGAGCATAAACTCAATCACCTTTTCCTGCGGGTCGAAGGGCTTGAGGTCGTCGAGTCCCATCGAGTGGATGGCGATGTCGATGATATCGGCCTCGGGGATGCCCGTCGAGCGATGCTGTTTCTCTAGGAAGTACTTGCCAGCATCGATGAGTGTGCGCTTGGGAATCAAACCTACAATCTCGGTGCCCGTAACACGCACGCCGCGGTTCTGTGCGCAACGGCACACCTCGTCAAACGCCACGTGCAACGGGGTCTGGTTGATGTCGGTGATGTTCATCGACACCTGTGCAATCTTATATTCGTCGATATACCATCCGATGGCCTTGGTGCCCTTGAGCGTGCCGGGCTGCATGATGGTCTTGCCGTTCTCGTCCTTCTTGGGCGTGCCGGTGATGGGATTGCCCTCACGCACGGGGCGCCCCTTCTCACGCACGTCAAACGCGATGGCGTTGGCACGGCGCGTCGAGGTGGTGTTGAGGTTAAAGTTGGTAGCAATGAGGAAGTCGCGCGCTCCTACAGCCGTGCATCCAGTGCGTGCAGCCTGCTCGTCGAGCGGACGTGCACCAAAGTCAGGCTGCTTGCCGGGTGTCGACAGCTTTTCGGCCAGTGCCTCATACTCGCCTTCACGACAGATGGCCAGGTTGCGGCGCTCGGGTGTAAACGCTGCTGCCTCATAGCAATAGCACGGTATGCCAGCCTCGTTGGCAATGCGCTCGGCCAGTTTTCGTGCCAATGCAGCACACTCCTCGAGGGTGATTCCTGCCACAGGAATCAACGGGCACACGTCGGTGGCACCCATTCGCGGATGTGCACCATGGTGCTGTCGCATATCAATCAGTTCGCCAGCCTTTTTCACTGCCTGGAAGGCGGTCTCAACCACCGATGCGGGGTCACCGACAAATGTGACCACTGTGCGATTGGTAGCCTCACCTGGGTCCACGTCCAGCAGTTTCACGCCATTGGCACGGCGGATAACGTCGGTAATTTGCTTGATGATGTCCATGTTGCGGCCCTCGCTGAAGTTGGGCACGCATTCCACGATTTGTCGTTTGTTGCTCATGACTTGGTTGTTATGTTTATGGTTATTGGTTTTCTGCGCCGCAAAGGTACTACAAATAATTGAGAATTGAGAATTTTTTTAGTTGAGAATTGAGAATCACCTACGCGTTATCTCTGGACCGCTCCCCATCTCATCTGCCGACAATGCAGCACACGATGTTTTAAGCAAGTGTTCTGGCTTGACCATAAAAAATATACAGAAATCCTTGGCAGAATCAAAAATAAATACTACCTTTGTCGGCACTTTACTACTCATAACTTTTTGTTAATGAATATAGGACTTGACGGCTCTTATGCCATTTTGAAAAATAATACCACCGAGGGCAACTACAGCAAGATTGTTATTGACGCTTTTGCTGAGTGTTTCCCCCGCCACAGGATTTATGTCTATACGCCACGGGTTGGGAAGCACAGTTCGGCCGCTTCGCTTGCCATACCAGCCAACATCAACATCAAGCAACCCCGCAAGACACCCTATAAAACATTGTGGATGAATTGGAAAGGCGTCGTCGATGAGATGAACCGCCATCATGTACATGTGTATCATGGGCTTGCTGGACGATTGCCTTTGCGCATTGGCAAGGCCCGTGCCTGTCCGGTCGTGACCATCCATTCGATGGCTTATGCCTACTATCCCAAGGATTACAGTTGGTGGGACCGCACTAAACGCGCCTTCAACACGCGCCAAGCATGCAGCAAGGCCGATACCATTGTCACCACCAGCAAGCATACCCGTGACGAAATCATTGAGACGCTAGGCATCGACAAGGACCGCATCCGCGTCATTTACCCCGCCGTCGATCGTCGATTCTTGGTAAATGTCATCGATGCCGAGCTAGATGCCGTTCGCGCTAAATACAAATTATCAAAGCGCTACATTCTTGTGGTGTCATCACTGCTCGAGCATAAGAATGTGATGGCCGTCTTGAAAGCCATGAAGCAGATGCAAGATCACGACATCAATCTGGTACTGGTTGGCCGCGAGACCGACTACTACACGAATGTGCTACGCCCCTACGCCGAGCGAAATCACTTGATGCACCGCTTGCAGCACATTACCCGCGCGCATGCTAACGATATGGCTTCGATCTATCACATGGCTCAAGCAGTGGTCGCCCCATCGCGCATGGAAGGTTTTGGCCTCACCATCATTGAGGCACAGGCGTGTGGCATCCCTGTCATTACCACCAGTGGCACGAGCCAACAGGAAGCTGCTGGCGAGGCTGCACTCTTCTTCGAGCCCGACGACACCGACACCTTGGCTAAGCATCTGGATCAGGTGATTACAGATGAGGATTTGCGCCAGCGCCTCATCACCGCCGATCGACAAAACATCCAACGCTTCACACACGAACGTCTGGCTACTGAGCTAGACGCCCTGTACCACGATATCTTGAAACGCTGACCGCCTAGACACGTTTTTGTGGAAAATAATGCTCTCTAAAACAGCAAAAATGCAGAACAAGTGACGAATTGCTTGCATTTTTGCTGTTTTCTTTGTACATTTGCACCCGATTGATGAAAGAAGTGACAAGCAAGACGCTCTATGTGAGCGATATGGATGGTACGCTAATGGGCGCCGACTCGCGCTTGAGCCAACGCACTGTCGACATCCTCAACGACCTGATTGCACGCCAGGGACTGCTGTTCACGGTAGCGACGGCGCGTACAACGGCGACAGTGGTGCCACTGATGCAGGCGGTACATGCCACCTTGCCCTTTATCATCCTGTCGGGGGCGGCGTTGTGGAATCCTGTGGAACGTCGCATAGAACAAGTACAGGCCATCCCAGCCGAGGAGGTGACGCGGGCATGCGCAATCTTTGAGCAGCACGGTGTACGTCCATTTGTCTACCGCCAGCACGGCAATGTCATCCACACGCATCACTATGGCACGCTCAGCCAGGTCGAGCACGAGTTTGTTGAGGCACGCCGCTACACGCCCTACAAGCATTTTTTGCTCGGTGACGCGAGTTATCACACCAGCGACGACGCAACCATGCTTATCTTTGCCATGTCGCACGGCAACGCCCTCGAGCAGATTTATCACGAGGTTCGGCAGCAAGTCCACTGTTCGCCTATCCTCTACTATGACAACAACGACAAGCAATTGGCACTGCTCGAGGTCTATGCCGAAGGCTGTAACAAGGCTGCTGCAGTGCGGTGTTTAGCACAGCAGGTAGGCGCTGACCGTGTAGTGGCATTCGGCGACAACAACAACGACTTGCCCATGCTCCAGGCGGCCGACCATGGTGTTGCAGTAGCCAATGCGGTACCAGCCTTGCTCACCGCCGCCGATGAGGTCATTGGCCCTAACACCGATGACAGTGTGGCACAATATTTAATGAATAATGTATAATAAAGGCTTTACTCCCCGCCTAGCGGCATAGGTCTTACTTAATTAATTCTTAATCCAATAAGATGCTACGTAAAATCAGAATTACCCTGGCAGCGCTGTTCTTTATCGGAATCACACTGCTGTTGCTCGATTTCACCGGCACATTGCACCACTGGCTGGGCTGGATGGCTAAGGTCCAGTTTTTGCCCGCCTTGCTGGCACTAAACGCTGTGGTGTTGGTCGCATTGGTCGTGCTCACCCTCGTGTTTGGCCGCATCTATTGCTCGGTCATCTGCCCGCTGGGTGTAATGCAAGACGTGATTTCGCACTTGAATCGCAAGAAAAACCGATTCACTCATTCTCGCGCCCTGACCTGGCTGCGCCTGCTGATGCTTGTGGTCATGGCTGTCGCCATCATCGCTGGCTTGGGCTCGCTGATGGCGCTGTTGGCACCCTACAGCAGTTATGGCCGCATCGTCAACAATCTGCTGCAGCCCCTCTACATCTGGTGCAACAATGGTCTAGCGGCGATTGCTGAGCACTATGAGAGCTACGCCTTTTACGACAAGGAGGTATGGCTCAAGAGTCTGCCCACCTTTTTGGTGGCCTTGGTCACCTTTGTGGTCATTGCAGTGTTGGCGTGGCGCGGCGGCCGCACCTACTGCAACACCATCTGCCCCGTAGGCACCGTGTTGGGCTATCTAGCCAAGTTCTCATGGTTCAAAGTTTACTTTGATGCCGACAAGTGCCGCTCGTGTAGCCTATGCACCAAGAACTGCAAGGCCAGTTGCATCGACTTCAAGAGCCATACCGTTGACTACACCCGCTGCGTGGCATGTGGCAACTGCCTGAGCAAGTGCAACTTTGATGCATTGCACTATGGGCATGCTGGGAAAACTGGGAAGACAGAAAAGACTGAGAAGACTGAGATTTCCGAGGCTCCTCAGGACTCTACACGCCGTGCATTCTTGCTGGGTGGCGCCATCGTCGCCGCCGATGTGGCGCTAGCACAGGCAGGCAAGAAGGTTGATGGCGGCCTTGCCGAGATTGTCGACCGCACGCCACCCAAACGCAAGCAACGCATCACCCCGCCAGGATCGGTGAGCGCTAGCAACATGCAGCGCCACTGCACCGCCTGCCAGTTGTGCGTGGCACAGTGTCCCAACGATGTACTGCGTCCCTCGGGCGACCTGCTGACGCTGATGCAGCCCACGCTGAGCTATGAACACGGTTTTTGCCGCCCCGAGTGCACTCGTTGCAGCGAGGTGTGTCCCACAGGAGCTATACGCCCCATCGACACGGCACAGAAGACCAGCATCCAGATTGGCCATGCGGTGTGGATCAAGGAGAACTGCGTGGTGCTCACCGATAACGTCGAGTGTGGCAACTGTGCACGCCATTGCCCATCAGAGGCCATCATGATGGTCCCCAATGATCCCGATGACGACGAGTCGCCCATGGTGCCCGCCGTCGACCACACCAAATGCATCGGTTGCGGTGCTTGTGAATATGTGTGCCCGGCACGACCCTTCGGCGCCATCTTTGTTGAGGGTAATGAGACACACTCTGAAATCTAGTTTATAGTTGAGAGTTTTATTGTTAACAATATGAAAAAAGATATATCACGACGGAACTTCCTGAAGGCGCTGGGTCTGGGCACGGCAACTATCGCCGCACCCGCCATCGTCAGTTGTGCCCGCGACGACAAAACAGCTACCGAGCAAGAGCCACCCGTGGGCAAAATGACGTACCGCACAAGCCCCAAGACGGGCGAGAAAGTGTCGCTGCTGGGCTACGGCATGATGCGCCTGCCCACCATCGACAACAACCGCTCGGCGCGCGAGGAGAACGATGCTGAAATCGACCAGGAACTGGTCAACCGTCAGGTGGACTATGCCATCGAGCATGGCGTGAACTACTTTGACACATCGCCCGCCTACTGCCGTGGACGCAGCGAACACGCCACAGGCGTAGCGCTTGCGCGCCACAAACGCGAAGAGTTTTTCATCGCCACCAAATTGTCCAATTTCAACCCCGAGACGTGGTCGCACGAGGCAGGTGTGGAGATGTTCCAGAACTCGCTCAAAGAACTGCAGGTAGACTATGTCGACTACTTGCTGCTACATGCCATTGGCGGCGGCGAGGACGCCATGGCCGAGTACCGCGCACGCTATGTCGACAACGGCATCCTCGACTACCTGGTGGAGCAGCGCGAGAAGGGCACCATCCGCAACCTGGGCTTCAGTTACCACGGTGACATCGCCGTGTTTGACTACCTGTTGCAGATGCAGGATGAGGGGAAGATCAAGTGGGACTTCGTGCAGATTGAGCTGAACTGGCTTGACTGGCACTATGCCGACGAAATCAACGACCGCAACACCGACGCCGAGTACCTCTATGACGAGCTTGACAAGCGCGAGATACCTGCAGTTATCATGGAGCCACTGTTGGGTGGCCGATTGGCCAAGTTACCCGACCCCATCGCCGAGAAGCTGCTGGCGCGTGACCCCGAGCACAGTGTGGCGTCGTGGGCCTTCCGTTATGCGGGCTCATACCCGCGCGTGCTCACCGTGCTCAGCGGCATGACCTTCATGCACCACCTCAAGGAGAACCTGTGCACCTACAGCCCGCTAGCGGCACTCAGCGACGACGACATGCGTTTCCTCGACGAGACGATGGCCGACGAGCTGATGAAGTACAACACCATCCCCTGCAACGACTGCAAGTACTGCATGCCGTGCCCCTATGGCATCGATATCCCTGCTATCTTTGTGCACTACAACAAGTGCCTCACCGAGGGCAACGTCATTCGCGAGGTGCAGTCGAGCGAATATGGCAAGGCACGCCGTGCCTTCCTTATCGGCTATGACCGCAGCGTACCCAAACTGCGTCAGGCCGACCATTGCATTGGGTGTGGACAATGTGTGCACCACTGCCCGCAACGCATCCGCATCCCTCACGAGCTGCACCGCATCGCTGCCTATGTCGAGGCCATCAAGCAGGGCAAGGACGCTCCAGAAGCTCCAGAGCGATAAAAGTGGGTCTTATCAAACAATTGAGTCAGCTTTGCGATATAGCTTAGCTGACTCAATTATTCTTATGTCACTTGGTCATTTTGTCTGCCTGAAATTGGCGCTGGTTGGCAATGGCATCGTCAAGGTTGGCAGTGGTGTTATCACTGATTTTGCGGGCAATGACGGGCCGGTAATTGTAGATGGTCTTTGGCGAGACGTCTAGTACACGGGCGGCGACCTCAAGCGGCACGTTTAGGCAGCACAGACCCAACAGTTTTTTCTCGGTGTCGTTAAGGCCACAGTGCTGCATGTCGCCATAGTTGTCATCGACATACTGCTCCAAATTGCCCCAGAATGTGCTGCTCAGTGCCACATTGCGCTTCTGGCGGCTTTGCTGCAGTGTATGCAGCCCCCGGATAATCTCGTCGAGGCACATCACTTTCTTTCCGCTACTCAGCAGCGATGACTTCATGAGGGTCATGTCGCTCTCTTGCTGAGCGAGTGTCGATTTCAATTGAGTCAGTTGGCCTATGGTCTGCTGCAACTGTTGCTCTATCAAGCGACGCTGCCGCGATTGCCGCCACAACTTCATGACTAGGGCTAGCAATGCGATGGCAATGACTATCAGTGCCACAAGAATAACCCACAGATGCTGTTGTGACTGCTCGAGGCGCTGCTTGAGGACGCCACTTTCGTGCTGTTGCAACGCCATGAGCCTTTCTTGCTGGGCCGCAAGATAGATGGCATTAGCAATCTGTCCCGCACGGTCGTTATGCGCCACATAGTCTTCCATGCGGTTCATGGCACGAGCATACTCTGCATGAGCACGGTGATAGTGCATACTGTCGACACGCGTAATAGGTGCTGGCATCTGTTGGAGGTAGATGAGAACCGAGTCGGTCTTCCGCAACCCACTGTAGCCGATAGCTGCACAGGCATAGGCACCAACAGAGAGGTCACCCATTGCTAAGGCCTGCTTGGCGCAATTCTTGGTCAATAGTGGTTGGCCGTCACGATAGGCCGTCACGGCGATTTGCTCCAGCAACTGATGGGCTTGCGAGGTTGTATTCAACTGCTTTGACAACTGTTGAGCCTGACCGAAATACTTCTGACTGCGTGCTGCATCTTTCTGGCTATAGAGCGCGCCTAGGTGGACAAGCACCGACAAGCAGTATTTGCTCGCCGGCATGGACTGATAGTGACTCAAAGATGCCTCATAACGTGCGATAGCAGTTGAGTCATACTTATTAGCCCCTGCATCAAGGTCAGCCAAACGCAAATTGATGTATCCCAAATGAGCATGATCATCAGGGTGAGCAATGGCTTCGGCGCGACCCAGCCAGTACTTGGCACTGTCGGCTTGACCCAGATCGTCCATAACGCACCCCTTGAAAATGAGTGAACGTATGCGACGGTCATATTCCCCGCGTCCATCAGCATAATGGTCGATGGCGACGTTGATGACCGAGTCGCTAGCGATAGGGAGATCAGCCATGTAGCATGCCTCGGTGGTGAGCAGGGCGTAATAGGCACGGTCCTCGTCACTGGATAGTGATGAGGGCACAATGTCCAGCAGCAATGTCCCGGCGCTATCGGGCGCCACGGCAACAAGAGAGTCCAACTCGACGAGCCGCGACGAAGCGCCATCCCCGCGACTGCATCCCACAACCCCCAGCAAAGACAACACTAATACTATGTGAAACAAACGTTTCATGGACAGGCAAACCATTTTCAGACTGCAAAGATAGGCAATTTAATTGAGAATTGTGAACCTTTAGCAATTGAGAATTAAATAAACGGAAAGTCGGGATGAAGACATGAAACAATATGCGATGTGGATTTTTGTGAAAACTAAGGGATTTGAAGCAAAAATGGCTAAAAACCGACCTTTTACTGATTTTTGGGCATCCAGAGAGCCACCTTGGGCAAAAATAATTTTTCATCACGCTACAAATCAGCATATTGCAAAATCATTTGGGCATTAAATAATTTGGTCGGGCATAACCCGAGACACTATTTTTGCACTATAAGCAGCGACCCGCTTGATGTATATATAATCATGGATTTACTATAATTATAACAACGCTTAGCTATGATACAAATAATAGGTAAAACAACATTTCTTGGCATAGCGCTGATGTTCATCTCTATGGCATCCACAAGTCAACAAAGTATGGCGTTAACTGAGAAATTTTACGTGTCAAAATCGTTTATCGAGATTGAAACAGACAGTTTTTGCATGCCATTGGGAGATGTATACTTGATGAGCGTCGCAAAATATCACAATCACTACATCGCACTTTTTCGAGAGCGTTTCTATGACAATTCAACTCTCTCAGAATTCAGCCACATCATTGCCCTATCAGAAAACAACCATACTATTCAAATCATCAAAAGCTGTATCGGCCGCTTTGATATTTGTGAATATGCTCAAATGTTTGTCCGCAATGACTCACTTTTGATTAAAGGTTATTACAAAAATGACAAGAATTATTGTATTGAGGAAACCGACGGCAGATGGATGATGAAAGAAGTAGGAGCGGTGGGAAATCAGATATATGAAGACTCAATCTATCGTGTGGATTATTCCGATTTTGGAGAATTTGGCTGCTATTTGAGCTTCATAGAGAAGGAATCTCATGTTGAGCATGCCTATAGTAGCATGAACACCAGAATCTTCAGATTGTCTGACGGCTACTATTTGTGCGGAAAATATGGGATCGGATACATTGCTGAACCCAACAATGGCAAGACGGTCAAAGTCCGCGAACACGTCGAGTACGCAGCATCGATTCCCGAAGTGTTATATGACATTCAAAAGGGGCGGAGCCTGTGGTTCGACCCCAAAATAGACACCACATATCATGCGGCGTTTATGCACAATAACAAGATTCATCTGCTCGCTAGCGACCGCACCACTACATACATTGAGACGTTTGATGGCAACAGAATGCAAAAGGTCTGGAGTCTGGGAAGAAAACTGGCGACATCCATCACTTCGTGTGATTTTGGCAAAAACAATCAACGTGGAGACGCATTATGCTGGTTTAATGGTATCCGTGATCGAGATGGGTTTATTGACATCCATGGAGATTCTATCTGTATTTTCGAACTTCGGCTGAAACATAGACCCATTACCTACACGAACAAGGATGCTGTCCAGCAGACATTGGAGCGTTTCCTGCCTGCGCTAAAGACTTCGACCATATCAGATGCCGACGAGTTTGAAGAGCAGATTGGCGGCATCACCAACGGAGATATTCGGTCATGCCATGTTGCAGATGTTGATAGGCCCAATCTAGTAGAAAAAAGTTATTACCACCTAATCAGTTCCAAACTTACGCAGAAAACCACCTATGGGTTTGACAAAGACACCAACATACTGGATTATATCATTATTGAATGGGTCAATACCCAAACCATTCTCACCGGCAGTTACCATTCAATCAAGAATAGCCTCATCTTAAACAAAATGATATCAATTGTCAACAAGGTGACTGGCTGCAGGCCAACATCAACAACTGAAGAACGCATCTGGCGAAAAAACAATTTGCAACTTAGTTTATGGAAATCAGAACCTTTGTTCATTATAAATTAACACAGCAATAGGAATTACAAACTTGCACTCTTCTTTCGATTCATCACTCATTACTTCATTATATGTGGCGAAGTGGATTAGTTTCCAGTCCGTCACTTTTTTTGAAAAATGCGCACCAGACTTCACAGCCAGGTGCGCATTTACTGATAAATGCCGACAGTCACCACCGAGCGAACTGCCGGGCTGAACCGAAGTGTTTTTTCATGGTATTATCTAGGTTAAGGTGTTTTCGTTTTACGATGCAAAATAAGAGTCTAGCTGCGCCAAAATGTGGCACAAATGTTCAAAAAAACTTTTTTTCTGGCGAAAAAATGGTATTGTCGAGAAAAAACACTACCTTTGCCTAATTATACCTTACTGCCTATGACCACTCCCACACAATTAACTCCGGAGCAAGAGGCTGCGATGATACAAAATGCCTACGACCGACTGCGAGACGGATACATCCGCAGCAACCATCGCCAGAAGGTCGACATCATCGAAAAAGCCTACCGCTTTGCCCGCGACGCCCACCAAGGAATACGGCGCCGTTCGGGCGAGCCATACATCATGCATCCCATAGCCGTTGCGACCATCGTGAACCAAGAGATTGGCCTAGGATCGACATCGATATGCGCCGCGCTGCTCCACGACGTGGTCGAAGACACCGACTATACCGTCGAGGACATCGAAGCGCAATTTGGCAAGAAAATCGCACAGATTGTCGACGGACTCACTAAAATCTCGGGAGGCATCTTCGGTGACAAAGCGTCGGCACAGGCCGAAAACTTCCGCAAGCTGTTGCTCACCATGAGCGATGACATACGCGTGGTGCTGGTCAAGATGGCCGACCGCTTGCACAACATGCGCACCCTGCAGTCAATGCCACCGCAAAAGCAATACAAGATTGCTGGCGAAACACTCTATATCTATGCACCGCTGGCTCACCGACTGGGACTCTTCGCCATCAAGACCGAACTCGAAGACTTGAGTTTCAAGTACGAGCACCCCGACGCTTATGCACGCATCGAGCAGCAGCTGGCATCGAGCGAAGCTAGCCGTAACCAACTGTTCGCCCGTTTCTCGGCACCCATTCGCGAACGCCTCGACCGCATGGGGCTCACCTACGAATTCCGCGCCCGTGTCAAGTCGTGCTACAGCATCTGGAAGAAGATGGAGACCAAGCGCATCCCCTTCGAGGAGGTCTATGACCTCTATGCGGCACGCATCGTCTTTGAGTGCGACCATGAGAGCGACGAGAAGCGCATCTGTTGGAACATCTATAGCGAAATCACCGACCTATATCGCTTGCATCCCGACCGCGTGCGCGACTGGATCAGTACACCCAAGGCCAACGGTTACCGTGCCCTGCACATCACCGTCATGGGCCCCGACGGCAACTGGGTCGAGGTGCAAATTCGCAGTCGGCACATGGACGACATTGCCGAACGAGGTTTTGCTGCACACTGGAAATATAAGATTGGCGAGGGCGAAGAGGAAAGCGAGCTCGCCGCATGGCTGCAGACCATCGAGGACATCCTCAAGAATCCCGAGCCCAACGCCCTCGATTTCCTTGATACCATCAAACTCAACCTATTCTCAAGCGAGATCGTCGTGTTCACCCCCAAGGGCGAGATGCTCACCCTGCCCA
>JAEEVE010000049.1 GCA_016290765.1 Muribaculaceae bacterium | reverse complement strand
ATGATAATATCTCGCTCATGATCTTATCTATTACGAGTAATATGTATTTCTATTTTAAAATATTTCTTTCAGCATAATGCTCTCGTGCTACAATAATTGCTTTTTGCAATTTTTCAGCAAGCAATTTTTTATCAGGCAGTTGGGTGTAATACTGTGCAACTTTGATGGAAGATTGATCATCAAGCATCAGGTATTCGATATGCTCGGTGTTGCCTTCAGAACAAAGTATTAAACCTATGGGTGACTCTTCGCCTTCTTTGCGCTCGTTCTTGTCAAGATAACGTAAGTAAAGCAACATTTGTCCCTCATATTCAGGCTTAAATTTCCCAAGTTTCAAATCAATTGCAACGAGTCGTTTTAAACCTCTGTGATAGAACAACAAATCAATATAATAGTCAATTGAATCAACCGAAATACGTTTTTGTCTATCAAGAAAGGCAAAATCATTTCCTAATTCTTTAATGAACAATTGTATCTGAGACAATATGGCTGACTCCAGCTCATTTTCGCTAAATGCATCAGGAAGTCCTAGCATATCTAAAAAATAACTGCTTCGGAATACCAAATCAGGAAGCAACTTGTTCGTTTTTTTAACTTCTGTAAGTTCTTGTTTTATCACTTCCTCCGGTTTTCTGCTGATTGCCGTGCGTTCATACAACTGACCATCAATTTTTGCTGCAAGAGTACGCGTGTCCCAGTGCTCTATTCGACACATCTCCATATAAAATGAACGAGCCAACTCGTCAGGAACGAACATCAGTGTGCGAAGATGAGTCCAATTCAATTGTATACTCACTGCGTATGCAATTTGCTTTTCATCGAAAGTATACGCACTGCGTATACAATGTTGTAGGGTTCGATCGCTCCATCCTTTACCATATTCAGCAGTGAGCTTCTGCGCAAGACGCTTAACAATTTGCTTGCCATATGCCGCCCTTTCATTAAAGAGGACGTCATCCTTAATGCGTTTGCCAACAGACCAATTCATCATGATTAATTCCGAATTGGCATATGTAGCAACATTGCTCCTCGTCTGATTGATAATTTGACAGATGTCAGAGTATAATTTGGACTCAGAACCAGATGTGTCAGCCTGTGAAATGAGGTCAACCATGTTGTGCATTATGAATTGTGCATTAATTAATCCCCTCGTATCGCTCGCTGACGATGCGCTGGGCGGCGCGGTTGAACAGGTCGAGCAACTTGTACTCGACGGTGTGCTCGCTGTAGCGGGCATCGCGGCTCAGGCGGTTCATCTCGGCCTTGAAGACGTTGTTGTCGACATTCTTTCGGCCCAGCAGCGCCTTGCGTGTGGCCACGGCATTGATGGCGCGGTTCATGTCGGTCTCGCCCAGGGCAAACAGGCTCACCGACCGGTTGTTGTCGTGCATCTCAACAAGCCAATCAACATAGGCGCGCATGAACTCGTCGGTGAGCGTGCGGTAGAACTGTGAGTTGAGAAAGTCGCTCTTGATCTTGGGAGCATCCTCGGTAAAGCCTTGACCCACTTGCTCGCGGAAGCCCGTACGCAAGTACAGGAACAACAGGTGGAAACGCACCAGCGGGTCGTAGACCAACCGGCGAGTGGCGGCGCGCAGGGTAAGAAAATTGACATCCCGCTCGTCCTTGTCGAGGGCAAACTCATAGGCACTGGTGGCCAGTGGGAAACCATCGGGGTCGCTCAGGCGGTTCAGCGGCATGCCGGCAAACTTGAGCGGAGCCAAAGCACCGACCATCTCGACTAGGTGGGCGCGGTTGCGCTGACCGTGCTCGCCTGGGTCATAGGCGTAGGGCTTGCTCACCTCCTGGTCGCCAACGTAGAAGATGGCGTTCAGGTTCGAGTCGTTGGCACCGGTCATCGTGTCTTTGTAGTAGTATAGTGCGCTCTGCGTCTTGACGATGAAGTCGGCCTTGTCGATGCGGTGGTCGTCGTTGTGCTCGATGTTGAAGTAGGGCAGCACGGTAAGCCCGCCGATGGGAGCCTTGCGCAACACATCGCGGTTGTTGATCTCCAGGTTCTTAGCCTGGCGAATGTTCTTGACCATGATGGGGAATCCCGCAGCGCCAGTGCCACCAAAGATCGACGAGATAAAGAAGATGCGGTCGCCCTGGTTGAACACATTGGCAAAGGCCTTGAACTCGTCGCTGTCCTTAATCTCGTTAAGCGCCACGCTGCCAATGTTGGGCGAACCGACAAACCCGATATTCATCTTGTTTTCCAGCTGGTAGTCAGCAAATAGCAGCGACGTCAGCGCCTGGTTGGCCTCGTTCATAGTGTCGTAGCCGATGAAGTCGCGGAATTTCTCACGCTCAACTGCCCCCAGGTTAAAGATGAAGGTGTCGTTGAGTTGAATGGTGCCTTCGCTCATGATTTCTTTTAGCGTCACGAAGCGCGTGGCAAAGAATCCGTCGGCGTTCACCGCGTTGCCGTAAAGCCGCTGACGCAACTCGCGGTAGGCAGTGAGCAACGCCTCGGTGCGTTTCAGGTCCTCATTACTCTTGTGCGGGTCGATGATGACGGGCACAATCTCGACATTGGGCACGGGACGACCGTTCTCGTCAACGGGCCGCACGCCAGCCGCCGAGAGCATGATCAATGACTTCAGCACCCTCGATCCGGTGCCACCTATTGCAAATAAAAATAATCGCATTTTTTCAATTGAGAATGGAGAATTTAGAATTACAGCTGCTCACCCCCTCTTTAGGGGGGATTTAGGGGAGCTTGGATTTTGAGATAGGCCTCGCGACTACGTTATTGTGGAATGGGCGTATGGCGGCAGTTGGTGCTCCACCACCGCATCGAGAACGACGCGACGATAAACATCAGGGCGGCCCAAATCAAGTTGGCAAGCTCGAATGACAACGACTCGGCAACATAGCTCACACCCATGTCATTAAATACACTGGAATTTACCATGTAACCCACAATCGGCGTGAGCAAGGTTGAAATCAGCCCCACTACCAGCCAGTGATACCAACGGTCGAATCGCACCGAGTTGATGGCATAATAATAGATGCCTGCAGCTGCCCAAGGAATCGCAATCGTGATCAGCGGAATCATGTCGTACAGGCCCGCGTTGTAGAACTGGTCACTAAACCCTGGCACCGAGTAGATGCACTCGTAGGCCGACACACGCAGCACATAGAAGAGGATGGTTGCTGCAACGCCCACCGCCAAATAAACAAAATGTTGTTGTTTCATATCTCGAGAGTAATGTTTTTGTTATAAATAGGTAACTTATTATCAAACAATGAAAACAGCCATCAACAAATTGTTTTCTATTGTTTTTATTGTTTGATAAATGAAAACACGTTAGTGCTCGAGGCGCAGGGTCAGGGTGGTGTAGTTCCCGCCCGTGCCAAAGGCACTGGCGATGCCGTTGAGCCACTCCTGCAGACCCAGCGTAGTCGTCGAGAAATCGGCAGCGGATGGATTCGTGTCGTCGCGAGACGTCGAGCGCTCAATCCATGCCGGCATCTCGTTGGGCAGACTGATAGACACCTCGTCCCGCGGACCGCTCATCTTGCCCGTCAACGTCAGCAGATGCGTCTTCCCGTCAAGGTACATCTTGTTGTTACCCGTCACCATGTCAGGCGTGATAGGAGTCACCTTCAGCTGGAAGCCGCTGGTCGACTGCAAACGGTAGTTACTCGCATCAGCCAAGAAAGCTGCATCCTTCTGCAGGCCATCTAGGCGTGCGGCAACACTGAAGCACATGATGCCAGTGGTCTTGTCGCCCTCACACTTGAGCAGGCGTGACGCGTCCTTGTGGTCAATGCGGAAGCGGCCGGCATTGTCCTTCCAGTCGGGCACCACACAGTAGTCCACCGTCGCCTCCGCCTGGTTGAAGCGGTAGCTGTTGCGCACCTGCGATGGGTGCATCAGTTCAGCGTAGTCGCCCTGTGCCGCCATGCGGTCCATCACCGGCGTGTCGGCAATCACCAGCAGGTAGAACGGGCGCATGCCGCGGTACTCCACCGGGCGGTTCGTGTAGGGGTAGTACTTCCCGTTATAGTCGCCCATCAGCTGGTGTACCAGCACCGATTTGCCCTTGTACTGGCGGAAGATGCTCGTTGCCAAGCTGTTTTCCTCGTTTAGAATCTTGGTGATGCTCACGTCGCTGGCATCCTTGGGCGAGTAAATCAGGTCGGTCACCACGATGCTCACATTGTTGGCGTTCTGCGCCTTCAGGATGGCGCCAAAGATCTGCTGGAAGTCGGTAAACGCCGAGTTGCCAACACCGGCGGTGCTAGCATAGATGTTACGGTCCTTCAGGAATTCGTCGACCGTGCCCTGGTAGGGATAGATGCCGTCGTTGACGATGTTGATGGTCACTTTGTGTCCCGGAAAGTGGTTAATGATGTCGTTCACCGCCTTCTTCAGTTGGCCACGGTCGCCGGTGTTGTCATAGGGCACCATCGATCCGCTGCGCTCAAAGTAGATGGTCAGCGACAGCTCCTGCTGCCCGTAGGTAGCGATGTTCCAGTGCATGGGAGGGCGCAGGTCGCTACCCACACGCTCAATCAGCGCCTGCAGCTCAACGACGTTGATCTGGTCGTCGTCGGTCAGGTACTGGCGATAGCGCTCAGGATTCTGCTGGATAATCGCGCAGAGCGAGTCAAACTGCGCCTGCGTGGTGTCCTGCTGCACCAGCACGCGCTTCACCGCCTTGTCAAGCGGAGACTGCGTGCATGACGTCACTGCCAGCGACAGCACCGCCAGCAGCAACAACGGTATCATTAGTCTCATTTTCATCATTTTCCATTTTAACCTACAAAGATAGTGCCAAAAATCGAGATAACCCCTATTTAGACGAAATTTTTAAGAAAAAAGTTGCAAACCACCCCTCCAAAAACTCTCCTCTCTAGAAAATCTAGCCCCTCTAGCCTCTCTAGAAAATCTAGCCCCTCGAGATAATCTAGAAAAAAAACAAAAAATCTTGCGTTTATTCCAATAAATGATTACCTTTGCCCCAATGTAATTGGCAAACCATTTACAAGATACAAACCATATTATTTATTTACAAAAAACCAAACAATTATGAAAAAAATTCTATCATTATTGACGCTCATGCTAGTGTGCACAACCGCATGGGCAGCTGATGTGTTTTACACATTGGATGGCACAATAACAGGTGGCAACAATGGCTATGCCACAGAGTCAGACATTACTCAAAATGGCATGCAATGGAAGGTGATGGGAAATACTGATATAAGCCCTTGGCGTATCGGTGGAAAATCATTAACAGGTGTAGATAGGCCTGTTTATTCAACCACTCCTATGGGATCAGCTATAACAAACATCTCATTAGAAGTAGGTGCAGCATCTAATATCACAGTGAATTCTTTGAAACTTATTGTTGCGAGTGATGCTGCTTTTACAAATCAATTAGATGAGGTTACCGGCACCTTTGTGGCAAGTAGCACTATTGATTTTGTGCCTACATCAGGCACGGAATGGGCCGCAAACGCATATTACAAATTTGTTTTTAATGTCACTGTTAGTGGCTCCACTAATAGATTTGTTGAATTCAAGAATGCAATATTTTATGCCGAGGCTGGTGCTGCTCCGGCAGTGGCTACGCCGGTGATTTCATTTGACAAAGCTGCGCCATACGTGGGTGATAATGTCACATGCACCATCACTTGCGCTACCGAGGGAGCCAGCATCCAGTATTCAACCGATGGCGAGACTTATCAGAATTATTCTGCGCCCTTCACCTTGACTGAGACAACTACTGTCTACGCCAAAGCCACATTGGGCGATGACGTGAGTGCGGTAGCCGAGAAGACCGTCACTTTCACTCCCATCACGACCGTAGCAGACATTGCTGCCCTTACGGCTTTGCAAAATGGCACTGAGTTCCGCATGGCCCAAAACTGGACTGCCACGGTGGTTTACGTTTCTGGAAATTTCGTTTATATTAAGGACAACAGCGGTTCCACGTTACTTTATGACGTTACCAAGAATAATCCTGAGCTTGCTGCAGGCTACACCATCAGCAATCTTTATGGCAAGGTCAGCATCTACAACGGTCTTTTCGAAGTGGGCAAACCTGCCACTTATTCTGCTGAGGCCACCTCGGTTGTGGTCAATCCCGATGTGATGGCTGTGAATAACATTACGGCCGACAACGTCAACCAATATGTGAAACTTGAAGGCGTAACTTTGAGTGCTATCAGCAGCAACTATTTCACCATCAACGGAACATTGACTGGTCGCAATCGCTTTAGCGTTGATTATCCCAATTCTCCCACAGAGGGAACCTACGATGTTACCGGCTTTGTCGGATATGACAGCGGAAATAGCGACAACATGCTGCAATTCTGGCCCACCGCCTTCGAAGACGTGACCCCTGTTGCAGCAGTTGAGAAACCGGTCATTGCGTTTGACAAAGAGAACCCGGTGGAGGGTGAGACGGTCAATTGCACCATCACTTGTGAAACCCAGGGTGCTACCATCATGTATGCACTTGGCGAGGGCGACTTCCAAGCCTATATTGCTGCCTTCCCGCTGACCGAGACCACTACCGTCAAGGCCAAGGCTGTGCTGGGTCAAGACGAGAGTTCTGTGGCAACTGCAACCATTACCTTTAGCGCACCTCCAGTGGAGCTCGACGGAATGATTGTCTTCAAGGACAATGACAATGACGGTGCCGCAATGACGGAATCTGAAGAATTTATGGGACAAATTGAGAAGGGAAATAATTATGTCGCTGGCGCAGAAGACATGGTTTTTGTTTATCCTGGAAAGGAGGGCCTGAAAATCGGTAAATCTGGTGGTGCTGGATCAATGACGCTGAACCTGAAGAACATGTGGAACGCCACCAAGATTTCGTTCATCGCCAAGAGGTATAATGCAGGTAAGGCCGTCACGATGACTGTCAATGGTCAGACGAAAGAGTTGACCGGGGACTTCGCCCTTTATGAGATTGCACTCAATCCAGCTGAAGAGGTACAGGCAATCACCCTCGCAACCACTCAATATGCTTTCCTGAAGGTGATCAACATCGAGGGTCAGGAAATTGCTCCCTCGAACTACACCATCACGCTGGACAATGCGCCGGGTAACTATACCAGCAATATTGTCGTGAAGGCTACGGTAGCTCCTGAGCTTCCTGAGGGTGCTAAGCTGTATTACACATTCCTCCCGACTGGCTCAACCGCAACTGCCCAAGAGAAAGAATACAAGGCCGGTGTGAGGTTGTTCCAGAGCGGAACGCTCACCTTCATCCTGCGTGATGCCGACAACGCTGAGCTGGCAACCGCAGGCGGCGAGTATACTGTGCCACCGTTCGGTGACATAAATGGTGACGGCAAGACTGACGTGTCTGATGTGAACGAACTCGTTAACGTCATCCTCGGCAAGTTCAGCATGGACGTGAACAACTAATCATTAACCCCATCTAAAATCCTGGCGGGAACCATCCACTGGCCCCCGCCAGTTTTTTATGCCATCAGACAAAAGAACAGAAGGACAAAATGCTTGCGGTTTGCGAATTCCAAAAAAATAATATACCTTTGTGGGCAAATTCAAAAAACCTTTTAAACACTTATCACAATGAGGAAATTTTTATCTCTACTGTTGATGTCGCTGCTGTGCGTGTCGGCATGGGCAAAGACTTCGTCAATGATTATCACCAAAGAATGTGGTACCAGTTGCCAAGCAGATGATGGCGTAACGTGGAATATCAAATCAGATGCTTTTGAGGAAGGCTATGACGAGATTTGTGGAATTCAGTACGGTTCAGGCAAAACGACTGTAACGTATTTGGAGTTTAACACTAACGAAATTAAGGGTACAATCACCAATGTGGTTGTCAACACTTGTGACGAACAGGAAATAGCTGAAGTGACGGTTGATGTGGGCCAAACAGCTTTTACTTGCAGTGGCAGCAATATCGCTACCAGCACTCCTGCTGATTATTCTTTCTCAGGTACTGCCGAAGGCGCTGTCTGTGTGCGCATTAACCGTGGCAGTAAAATGAATCAAGCTATCTATTTAAAGTCAATCATTGTTACCTATAGTAATGGTGAAGAAGTTGTCATCACTGTCAATCCCGACTTTGGCGAGTATGAGGGCATCCAGACCGTGTTTGTCAACGTAGACAAAATGCCTGAGAATGCAGTGATTATGTACAGCTACGTTGTTCTTAATCCCAAGGGCCCCGAATGGCAGCCGTACGATGAGACCAAGGGCATCGTGATTGACAAGAGCGGCGTGCTGACTGTTGCAGTGAACGACGAAAAGGGCGAGGAACTTGCCCGCATCGAGGGCGAGTATATCATCACTGGCACTGTCACTGGCATTGAGACCATCAGTGGCAAGGCCGTGGCAGGCGTGCGCTACTACAACGTGGCAGGCATGGCCAGCGACAAGGCCTTTGATGGCGTGAACATCGTCGTGACAACCTACACCGATGGTACCCAGCGTGTTGCCAAGGTGGTGAAATAACACCTCTTTTCCTCTCTTGTTGGTAAAGAGGAATCCTTCACGCTATAACTCACAGTGGCGGGTAACCCATTTGCGGGTTGCCCGCCCATTTTGTTTAGACAAAAAGAAAATTCGTGGCTTTTTGTTGCAATTGATATTTATTTGACTTACCTTTGCAGTGAGATTTGTACAAACCAAATTATTAACCCATAAACACTTATCACAATGAAGAAATTACTATCTCTACTGATGATGTCGCTGCTCTGCGTGGCCGCATGGGCAGGCACAGTGACGTTTACCTTTAACACAGTAGACGGTCTTACGGAACTAGGCCTCGCCGCTCCCGATCCAGGCGCTGCTACCAATCTGGAGGGCACCTACACACTGGACGGCGTGACCATGTCTTTCACTAGCGGAGGCACAGCCACCCGCATCTGGAACAGTCAAGGGTCTCTTGATTTGCGCGTGTACAATGGTGGCTCGCTCACGTTCGCTGCTGATGAAGCAATTACATCGGTCGTGTTCACTAGCGCCAACAACTCTACGGGCAACCTCACCCCTAACAGTGGCACACTGACCAACGGCACGTGGACCGGCTCGGCAGCATCGGTCACATTCGCGGCTGGTGGAACAACACGCATCAGCACCATTGAGGTGACCTTCGGGGGTAGCACACCTCAACCCCAGACCGTGGAAACACCTGTCATCACCTTCGACCCGCCTCATCCCTATGAGGGCGAGGAGGCAACTTGCACCATCACGTGCGAGACCGAGGGTGCCAGCATCATGTATGCCCTCAACGATGGCGACTTCCAGCAGTACGCCGAACCCTTCACATTGACTGAGACTACTACCGTCAAGGCCAAAGCACTGCTTAGCACTACCACCGCTGTAGAGAGCGAGGTGGCCGAGAAGACGCTGACCTTTGATCCGACAGTGGCCAATATCGCCGAGCTGACCCAGCTGGCCAACAACACCTACTTCAAGATGACCGGCGAGGCTGTTGTGGTCTATGTCAACGGAGGCTATCTTTACATCAAGGATGACACGGGCTACACGCTGATTTATAACAGCACCGTCGAAGGCATCGCCGCTGGCAACACCATCAGCAACCTCAAGGGCAAGGTCAGCATCTACAAGAACCTGTTTGAGGTCGCCAATGCTACTTACGATTTCGAGGCTACCGAAATTGCCGTTGAGCCTGCTGTGATGACCATTCCTGACATCACCGCCGACAACATGAACCAGTATGTGGTCATCAAGGGTGTCACCCTGAGTGATGTAAATGGCCGCAACACCAAGCTCAATGATGCTGGCGGCAACCAGTTCCCTGCTTACAGCCAGTACTTCTGCGACTTCCCTGAGGACCTCGAGAAAACTTACGATGTGACCGGTTTTGTGGCAGTGTTCAACACCACCGTCCAGCTCTATCCTGTAAGCTTTGACGAGGCAGTCGTCGCCGAGCCGGTTATCACCGTTGATCCCGAGTTTGGTGAGTTTGACGAGGCACAAACCGTGTTTGTCACCGTCGAGAACATGCCCGATGACGCGGTGATTATGTATTGCTTCGTTGCCAATGAGTCCACCCGCGACGCTGAGTGGCAGGAGTATGACGAGACCAAGGGTATCTTGGTGGACGAGAGCGGTGTTCTCGCGGTTGGCATCTTCGATGCTACGGGTGAGATACTAGCTGGCATCGAGGGCGAGTATATCATCAACACTGTTACAGCCATCGAGTCGATTAGTGGAAAGGCTGTGGCTGGCGTGCGCTACTACAACGTGGCTGGCATGTCAAGCGACAAGGCCTTCAACGGTGTGAATATCGTAGTCACCACCCTTGCCGATGGCACCAAGACCGTCACCAAGGTTGTGAAGTAACCCTTAAGTTGTCAAATTGGCGGAGAACCCATGTGCGGGTTGTCCGCCAAATTCAAAAAAATGACCGGCGGGTCCCTTGATGGGAACCCGCCGGTTGTTATGCTAAACTCACAAGGGGTCAATACTCCTCAGCGTCGAAGAAGAAATCGTCGTCGGTGCTGGGATAGTCGGGCCAAATCTCCTCGATTGACTCGTAGGTGTCGCCCTCGTCCTCTATCTCCTGCAAGTTTTCTATAACCTCTAGCGGCGCGCCACTGCGCACAGCATAGTCGATGAGTTCCTCCTTGGTAGCGGGCCAGGGAGCATCCTCCAGTTTAGTAGCCAATTCTAGTGTCCAATACATTGTATCAATTTAATTAAGAATGGAGAATTCAGTTTCGTACCGTTCTCGACTCTTCATTTAATAATAATTGCTTTTCGGGGTAATCTAAATACCCCTGGGTCAAAAAAGTGCGCAAAGGTACAAACAATTTTAGACTTCAAGCGTTTTTGTCCCAATAAATTTCTTCGAATTGGTGTGTTACATTGTTAAATCTTGCAAAAACGAAGAAAAAGTCACTCAACCGGTTGAGATATTGCAATACCAGTGGATTGACGGGAGCCTCGTGGCTGAGGGTGATTACACGTCGCTCGGCGCGGCGGGTGACTGTGCGGCAGATGTCGCACAGCGCGCTCAGCCGACTGCCGCCGGGCAGGACAAAGCCACGGAAAGGAGGCAGTTCAGCGTCCATCTCGTCAATCTTCTGCTCCAGCATGTGCACATCATCCTCGGTGAGGCCAAACACTGGAGCGTCCTCGCTGGTGTTTTCGGTGGCAAGGTAGGCACCAATGTTGAAGAGCTTGTTCTGAATCTTACGGACCAACTCGGGCATGTCCTTCAGGTCGTCGAGTTTGCTGTTATGCGCCAGCAGACCGATGTTAGCATTCAGTTCGTCTATGGTCCCGTAGGCCTCGACACGGATGTCGTCCTTGCTGACACGTGTTCCGCCCACGAGCGACGTCGTCCCTTTGTCACCCGTCAGGGTGTATACTTTACTTTTCATATTTCATTGAGTTTGTTGATTAGTTCTTGTTGGTTTGCAACCACCACATAGCGATGCAGATGCTTGTCGCGCGCAAAGGGCGACCGACTCATCTCGTCGAGGTAGCGCAGTAGCGAGTCGTACATGCCGTGGAGGTTGACAACTACGATGATGCGCTGCTCATCGCCCGAGACGACCATCTGCGACAGGGTCGAAATCCACTCGTCGGCAGTGCCCAGCCCGCCTGGAAGCACGACAAAGACATCGGCCAACTGGTACATCTGCGCCTTGCGTTCGCCCAGGTTGGCGGTGTAGATGACTTCATCGACAAGCGGGTCGGTGCGGTGCTTGAACGCCTCGATGTTCACGCCCGTGATGTGTCCGCCCGCATCGTGGCAGGCCTGCGCCACCTCGTGCATCAACCCGGCATTCACGCCGCCATAGACCAGTGTGTGGCCATGGATACCCATCCACCGTCCCAGCGCCTGTGCCAACTCGATATATTCAGTGTCAAGGCCTCGCTTCGAGCTACAATAGACTGCAAACTTCACCTTAATTGAGAATTTATTTAATTGAGAATGGAAAATAACCGCCAGGCAGTCATTGCATTGATTGAACCACCTCTTTGAATGCATATTGCCGTATTGTGCCATCGGCGTGGCGCAGTGCAAGCATGCCGTCGGGTGCCACATCAACGATGGTTGCTGCAAATGCCGTGCCATCGGGTGTGCTGAACATATGTGCCTGACCATCATGTCGATAGAGCACTGACAGATAGTCATGATGCAGTGCCTGGCAGCCCTGCACGGCCAGAGTGGCTAGGTGTTGCTCCAACCGCTCACACACTAGGCGCATCACCCACTCCACATCATGGTCGGTGCCGGTGATCAGCGCCAATGATGTAGGGTTGGGCGCATAGGGGTCAAACTCCCGCTGGTTGACATTGATACCGATGCCTATGACCGAGTGCTCGACCAGTCGTCCGTCGAGTGAATTCTCAATGAGCATTCCGCAGATCTTACGGTTGCCATGATAGATGTCGTTGGGCCACTTCACCATGATGCGCTCGCCCGAAAGTTCAGCCAACACCTGCGACACCGCCAGTGCTGCCGCCTCGCTGATGCAGAACTGCTCGCGGGCAAGGATGGCCTGAGGCTTGTACAGGTAGCTGAACGTGGCGTTCATGCCTGGCTCGGCCAGCCATCGGTTCCCCTTCTGCCCGCGCCCAGCGGTCTGACAAGGCGTATACACAACCGTCCCGCCAGCCAGTTCCCGCGCCACCTGCAGCACATAACTGTTGGTCGACGCAACCTCGTCCAACTTAATAAACTGCATGTGCATCAAGGAAGGGTCATGGTGAGTGTGCGTGTGTCGTCGTCGTTGACGGTGATGTTGACACGCACCATGTCGTCGGGCAGCAGCGAGTCGATGCGCTCGGGCCACTCAATCAGGCAAATGGCGCCGCTGTCCAGGTAGTCCTCGGTTCCAATCTCGACGGCTTCCTCTTCCTTCTCCAGACGGTAGCAGTCAAAGTGATAGATCAGCTCGGCAGTGGTATCGCTGCGATACTCGTTGATGATGGCGAACGACGGCGAACCGGTCATGTCGCTTTCCACGCCCAGCGCGCGGCACAACGCATTGATAAATGTGGTCTTTCCGGCACCCATCTGGCCATAGAAGCCATATACGGTATAGTCGCCCATGTGTGCCATAAACTCGTGTGCGGCATTGTCAAGTGCCTCGATGTTGGGGATGTGAATTTCAATCTTTTCCATTGCTGTCTCTATGGGTTAGAAAAAAGGGGCTGTCGCCAGCCCCAACTAAAATCTCAAATTATGAAAAACTACTCTCCTGCGAGTGCTTTTGCTCGCTCAATGTACTTGTCACAGTTAACCTGGAAAGCTTGTGCGAACTGAGGATAGTTGTCGCGGATGGTCTCGTAAATCTTGATCTCATCGGCATACTTCTTGGTGGCATGCAGCACGGTAGCCTTCTTGACCATGAATACTGGAGCATAAAACTCGTTATCGCCAGCCAACTTGACAGCCTTGTCAAAGGCTGAGATGGCCTTGTCATATTGCTTCTGGTTGACATAGCAGTCACCCAGCAACGACTGTGATGCGGGACCCACCAGGTTGCCATCGGGATCATACTTCTCCAGGTAGTTGGCAGCCTCTTTGTACTTGCCCTGCTCATAGAGCAAGATGGCGGCGTTGAGCGCAGCACGCTCAGCAGGCTTGTTGCTGTAGGTGTCAAACACCTTCTCATAGTCCTTCAGTGCGTTGATCGAGTCACCCTGAAGCAGCTCCAGGTCAGCCTTTCCGATCAGCTCCTTTGCTTTGTTGACATTGGGGTTGTGGATGCCGTAGACATAACCAGCCACCAGCAGGACAATCACTGCGGCTGCTCCCAGAGCCCAATAGATGTACTTCTTGTTGTCTTCAAGACGTTGTGCGGCGGTCGACAGAGACTCATTTACCTCCTCGAGGGTTGTACGCACAGGTTCATTTTTCTTCTTAGCCATTGTATTTGTTATTATTGTTTTCGGTGAATGATGTCGAAACGACTTGCAAAAGTAGTAAAAACTTGACACATGGCAATTATGAATTGACAAATATTTTTAATTTTGGGGTATTTTTAGAGTTTTTTGCACTGCAAATGGCCTCTATTTCGCTTTTTCATCGTAACTTTGTCATTCTTTAGAGGACCTAGATTCTCTTGAGAGGCTAGAGGCGGTTTTAATTTATATTCTTTGAAAACACTGTGTCCACAATGCGGTAAAGAGCTGGATGTGTCGCTCGAGGAACTGTCGCTGCGCGACGGGTTGGTGGTGTGTCCGCAGTGCTTGACAGCCTATCAGGCGGTCGAGCAGGGTACACTACCGCCACAGGTCAGCCGCCTCGAGGACAGCACGACCGCGACTCATGCCAAGCGATTCTGTCCGCACTGTGGTGAGAAGATTGGCCAGGGCATCAACTTTTGTCCTTATTGCGGGGGCAGCCTCCGTGAGGATGCCGCCAGTAGTCCTGATGATGTCGTAAAGACGGCATCCAGCCGTGAGACCGGCATGCACGACAAGGGACAGGTGAACCAACATGGGGCAAACAAGCATCGTCACGGCGACCCAGACAAAGATGATGAGCCGCAGCAGACCTTCGACTGGAAACCCATCATTCCCAGCTACCGTCTGGCACAAGTCCGTCGCAGCGAGCCCGCCAGCCCACGCTTTCAGGCATTCGCCATTGCTACCATCCTGGCCTTGCTGGCCCTGCTGGCCTTCATCGTCTACCACGCCTCTTTACTCAATGTATAGCACCCCAAGCCCCCTAAGGGGGGGAAAATTGTTG
>JAEEVE010000048.1 GCA_016290765.1 Muribaculaceae bacterium | reverse complement strand
TTAACACACTACTAAATCTCGTAGTAACAACTAGAAAATTTGGCATTTTTTGATCATTGCAGCGCAAGAATAAAAAAAAATCCCTACCTTTGCAGTTTAAGACTAAACAGTTATGGCTAAATCGATTTTCAAGTCGCTGGAACAGGGCAGCAAGGGTGCGTTGCTGCGCAAACGAATGATTTCGTACCTCATCGTGCACGGCAACTCGACCATCATGGAGCTGACGAGGGCGCTGGACCTGAGTGTGCCCACGGTGACCAAGATGATTGACGAGATGTGCCAACTGGGCATTCTCAACGAGTTTGGGAAGATGGAGACCAACGAGGGTCGCCATCCGCACCTCTATGGCCTGAACCCGGATGCTGCATGTTTCCTGGGCGTTGACTTGAAGAACAACGGTGTGAACTTGGGGCTGATCAATTTCAACGGCGACCTGCTCGAGGACCACATGAACATCCCCTACCACTTTGAGAACTCCCTCGAGGGGCTCAAATCGCTGTGCCAAGTCATCAACGAGTTTGTCAACCATTGCCAGGTGGAGCGCGATAAGATTGTGAATGTGAATGTGAACCTGTCGGGTCGCGTGAACCCCGAGAGCGGATACAGCTACAGCTGGTTCAACCTGGGCGAACAGCCCCTAACGGTAACGATGAGCCAGATGACAGGGATGCACGTGACTATCGACAACGACACGCGCGCGATGACCTATGGCGAGTTCCTGAGAGGCAACAATCGGGCCAAGCGCGACATTTTGTTTGTCAACGTGAGTTGGGGACTGGGATTGGGCATCATCATCGACGGTAAAATCTACACAGGCAAGTCGGGTTTTGCCGGCGAGTTCGGGCATACACCCGTGTTTGACAACGAGGTGATTTGCCACTGCGGCAAGAAGGGCTGTCTGGAAACCGAGGCCAGCGGCAGTGCCGTGCACCGCAAACTAGCCCAGCGCATCGCCGCCGGCGAGAACAGCATCCTGGCCGACGCCTTCGCTGCCGACCCGCAGAGCGTAACGCTTGAGACCATCATTGACGCAGTGGGCCGCGAAGACATGCTCTGCATTGAAATCATCGAGGAGGTGGGCTCGAAACTGGGTAAACAGATTGCGGGACTCATCAACCTTTTCAATCCCGAACTGGTGATTATCGGAGGACTGTTGAGTATGACGGGCGATTACTTGCTGCAGCCCATCCGCACAGCCATTCGCAAGCACTCGCTGCAAATGGTTCACCGCGACACCCACGTCGTGCTCTCGACGCTGACCAACAAGGCAGGCCTCATCGGTGCATGCATGCTGGCCCGCAGCCGCACCTTTGACGACCACGCCTAGGAGGCCTCTCCCCCCGACCCCTCCCCTCAAGGGAAGGGGAGGTAGCCTGTAGGGACGCGGCCCCAGCCACGTCCGCACCAGGCGAGGGTTTCAAATAACATCTAAATTTCCTTTTGTTGGTGCGGACGTGCCTAGGGGCGCGTCCCTACATGTTTCTTATCTATAATCTATTCTCTATTATCTGTTATCTATAAAACAGGGGGAGGGGTCGGGGGAGAGGCTTCCTTCACATGTCATTCATCGACAGCCCTACAAATGCGATAGTGTAACGCCGCTTTTGCAACAGCTGTTACAGTAACATGCGTTGCAAATTCACAAACAATATTTTACTCCACAAAATTCTTCAAAAAAAAGTTTATTTTTTTCACATTTCTCACATTTTTACCACCAGCCGAGGGACTCCAAACAGCTCCTCCTTTTAGGGGGCCGGGGGGATTATTTTTTTTATTTTTTTGTGCGCCACCCTCAAGGGATCAAGTGTCAGGGTTCAGTTGTCAGGTTTTAGGACTTAGGTGTCTCCCACCATAGCGACACCTACCACTTGTACGAACCATACATTATCTAGAACAAAAAAGAAATCATGGCTATTTCTCCTAAAAAAAGTTAAATAATTTCGATTGTTGTCATTTAGCCCTATAGACAATCAATTGTGAACAACTGTTAAGTAGATTTGGTCAAAGTTATTTGACGATGTATCTTTGCACCAAAAATAATTTATCATAAAACTATGGCTAAAAAAGATATTTGTCCTGATAGCCCCCTCTTAATGCCTAAACGAGATAGGAGCATTATCGCAAAGGTTGGTCACATCAAGCGAGAGATTGACACAAACAATCGTCTTTCTGACAAAAGCATTGAGCGATTGAAAAAGATTTTTACTGCACATTCCAGTGAAGGTCGGTTTAGTGGTCCAGAAGATTATTTCGATAAAATCTATGAAAGCATAGAAAAGTATCGCAATTTTGACAAGCTTGATGAAGAGCAGAAATTTTGGGTTTATGAGTTAATGCAGTGGACCCAGCGGCAAATATTAGAAATTGACCCAGAAAATTTCTAATCGCTGTCATTTACGCATAGAGACGGTTAAAGAACTTATACCAAAATTATAAAAGGCAGAACGATTACCAGCGGTTGATGAAAACAATGCGTGGCGGAACAAGAAACGTCCCCTTTCCACATTTAATCAATGATTAAACCAATGAAGTAACATATGGCAAAGCGAATCACATATAGCATACCCTTGCGCCAAGTCTGGAAAGAGTATAAGAAATGGTGTAAAGTGTCAAAAAGCACTGATGGCGAGCAGTTCTTCGAAGAACTTCGTCTATTAGCGTACAAGGATCAAAATATTACAACCCGTACCGCCACGTTGAGAATGGCAAGTTTTTGGCTTAATGACTATAGAAAAGAAATTCTCCATGTATGGTTTGATGATAAGGAACTGTTCGGATTCTTGCGTGATGAAGTTTCGCTTAAAGACCTTGACGGCATAAAGACATATCTGGCGCAAAATGGTGAGCCCGAAGAGATGCCAGACCCTTCAACAGGGAAACCCTACAAATGGATAAAATATCTTATTGGCATTCACATCCCTAATGAGGTTGATGGCTTTGTGTTTGGATTCTCATTAGACTTACAACGTAATGAAATTAGCCTATACATCTGCTCAGATGATGGTGGGGGTCAGATTGATGAAACGGAATACGAGGCGCTCAAAGATAGAACTGATTGGGAAGCGGAAAACATCAAGAAAAATTTCAAGTTTGCTATAAACCTTATTGCTTACATGGAATGTTTCCCGGAATGTGTCCGTGATGGTGTACCCGACACTAATAACATCAACACCTATCGCTATAAAGACCGAAGCGTGCAATTAGGTGTGTCAGATAAAATCACTGAAACGGTCAAAGGGGCGATGCGCCCCCACTTCCGCAGAGGATATATAAAATATCTTTCATCTGATTTCTACAAGAACAAACAAGGTCAACTTATCTTTGTTTCAGAAACTATGGTCAATGCAAAAAGCAAAACTGTAGAGATGTCGGATGACAAAAAGAAAATACAAGACTTTCAAGCATAGTAATAATTTAGTGGTCGAAATGCTGAGTAATCAGCAGCAGATAGTTTGAGACCTAGCTCTTATCATTCATTGCCCTTTTTTTTATTTTTTTGTGCAGGGGGTATTTTAAAAAAATTGTAGTTTAAACTATATATGAAACGGATTATAACAATAGTGATGCTTCTGGGAGCATTGGTTGCAGGGGCACAGGAGAGCGCCAAGATGTGGTGCGGGGACGCGAATGTCGAGCTATCAGCAGGCGTTGTGGGCGAAGCAAGCGACCATAAGTACTGTGCTGTCGGGGTCGCTGGGAGCTATGGCTTGCTACTGAAAGAGAAGTTCTACGTGGGGCTAGGTCTCAAGCCGAGCTACATCTTTTCAAGCGGAGATCATGAGGGCTTCTTCATGCCCATCTATGGCGAGTTCCGATACCATTTCTTTGAGCATGGTAAATTCGGCATCTTCGGCATAGCGCGTGGGGGATACAGCCCGGTCGAACGGCGGGGCGCATACGCTCATCTGGGATGCGGTGTGAACTACAAGAGATGGCAATTTGGCATCGGAACTAGTTATCAGTACGCCAAGTTCCAAGAAGACTGGTTTAACGAGATTGTGGACTTGGACTACAATCTCGTGTTCAGCACCATCTCTGTGGGGTATCGGTTCTGAAGCCGACCGAGGAAGGCTAACGGCAAATGCTGCAGCAGGGACGGTTCCTTGCTGCAGCTTTTTTTATTTAAAAAAACTGGCTGGCATCGTTTCATGAATGCCAGCCATGTTGTATGACTAATCAGTAGATGTCTTCTTGGCCTTCTTTTGTGCTAGTCGTCTTCGTCAGAAGTGGGGTTGCCCAGGTCGAGGGCGTTGATGCGGTCGGGCAACACGTCGATGGCCTGACGGCGATACTCCTCACGGATGAGAGCCATGGGGTCGCGCTTGGCATAGTGACGCATGCGACGGTAACGCTTGCGGCACAAGAAGCGCTCAACAATGTAGGCGAGAATAAACATCAACCCCGTGAGCACCCAAAGCATCATGTAGGCGCTGGACTGCTGCGCCAGCGTGGCACCACCCGACTGCAACTGCACATAGGCGTTGACGGCCCAGGTGGAGGGGATGAAGTTGCCAACGAGTATCCAGAAGGTACTCATGCTGCTACGCGGCCACGAGATGCCACTGAGGAAGACAAAAATGATGCTCGTGAACACGAGGGCAATGAAGGTCGACTCGCGATCGTTGGCAAAAACTTTCATGGCCTGTCCCATAAAGGATGAGGCCAGCAAGAAGGGCAATGCCATAGCCAGGATGGCACGGGGATCGCCCACCTGCGGGAAGTCGAAGAACTTGGGCGCGATGAGTAGGGTGTAGACGGTGGGGATGATGTAGACCATCCAGTAACAGAGCGACTTACCCAAGATGGAAGCCCCCACGCCAGCAGGTATCTCTAGCGGGTCGACACCCCGGTTGTGCAGGCGACGCTCACGACTGCCACCGTGCAGCATGCAGATGCCCAACAGCATGCTCTGCTGCAACACAAGGATGAAAATAGAAGGCAACACGGCCGAGGCAAGACCCATACCCGTGTTACCCAAAGCAACTTGACGGCTCTCGAGCGAACCCGTCGACATGGAGACAGGAACAACACTGAGCAACTGATGCTGCAGGTGGGCATTGGTTGCCATCTGGACATTGGTTACTGCCGACAGAATCTGCTTGTAACGAATCATGACACCCATGTCGCAATAGGCCTCGACATGAGCCTGCTCGCCATGATGGATTTTCTGGCCGAAGCCACTTGTAAATCGCACCACGCCATAGCACTTCTTGGCATACATGAGATGGCGTGCCTCTTCCATGCTCGCCACATACTGGGTTACACAAACCTCGGGGGTCGCATCCAGCGCGCGCGTGAACTCACGGCTGTCGGCTGAGCGGTCTTCATCTACCACGACAATAGCCACATTGTGAGCAGTCTCGGGATTATAGATGAGTGCGTACAAGATGGGATAGACCAGACAGAGGACGAGAAAGAAGATAATCACGCCCTCGTCGTGGAAGGCGAGCCAGAACTCACGCTTCCACACTAGGAATATATCGTGCAGCCAACGCAACACAGGATTCATGCGACGCTTACTCATGGCACATACACAGGATTAATGCACTCGCGCTTGAGCCGCCATTGCAAAGGCCACGGCAGAACGACAAACACCATGAGTGCCACATAATAAAAACGCGAATAATAGATGGGGACGCCATTGAGCGCCTGGTCGATTGAAAGCATGAAGTAATACTTGACCGGCACGGTATAGCCCAACGCATCGACCCAAGGGTACATCGACTCGGCCGGCAACGAGAACCCGCAAAACGAAAACGAGAGCATACCCAGAAGGGTACACAACGTAGTGCCATAACGGAAGTTGGGGGCAATGCACATCATCAACAAGGCAAAGCCTTGATTGGCAAGCACAAACAACGGCATTGCCAGAATCATGTTCCACGGGTTACAATTGAGGGGCAAGCCATAAACACGATACATCAAGAACTGAATCATCCAACCTGTACTCGTAAAAATGAAAGTGTGAGGAGCCAATTTGCCAAAGATAGCAAACTTGATTGAACGTCCAGCTGATGCAATCCATTCGCGACAGGTGCCATATTTCAACTCTGTTCCAATGCTGAAACTCGTGGTGAGCATGATAAACAGGGCCAACAAACAGGGAATGAACGACAGGTTAAGGTAGTAGCTATAGTTTGCCCAAGGATTGCCCAGCATGTGCACATCGGTCAAGACAGGCTGCATAAAGGTGGACACCGTGTGCTCGTCGAGCAGCCCGGTAGCCTCGAGCGAAGTCTTGGCAATAGCGCCATTGGCAAGGAGGGTAACAGTCTTGAAGCCCTTGAACTGCATGGAAGCAGGGGCAAAAAAGGCATAGTTGATGTAGTAACTCACCACAGGATTCTGCCCTGTGAGGGTCTTGTGTTCAAGCCGCTCAGGGATGTAGATGAAGCCATAAACATCGCCTCGTTTTACGGCATTCAGGGCCGAGTTGTAATCGGTGTAATGATGAACAATATTCACGGTCTGTATTGCGCCCAGATTGCGCGTAATGCGCCGCGACACCGACGAATTGTCGAGGTCGACAATACCCACAGGCACACGCTGAATTGTCCCGGGCTTCATGAGCTCAAGCATAAACACTGAGCACAAGATGGGTGCCGCAATCATGACAATCCAGTAGAGCTGGCGCCGCACCAGCTGCACCAATCCGCGCTTAATCGACTCGTTGAAAAATAACCGATACATTACTTAATGCGTGTCCCCTACCCCCCTAAAGGGGGAACATGAACTTGGGTTGAACTATTTTAGGATGACGCTCATGCCAGGACGGAAGTTCTCGATGGGAGCCTCGGGACGAGCCTTGACCTCAAAGGTCTTGGAATCATACTGCCCATAAGCCTTAGTGGCCTGCCAAATGGCATAAGTGCCCATATCGTGGACATAGAAGATTTTCATCTTAACGTCCTGGAGGCCCAGAGCAGGAATGTCAACGTTAATTACCTTGCCCATAGGCAGATCCTTGAGCATCTCCTCGCGGACACTGAACGACACCCACATGTCGTCCATCTTAGCAAGCGACATCAATGGTGCGCCCATTGCCACAAGCTCGCCCTCCTGGGGATAAATCTGAGTCACCTCGCCATCGCAGGGTGCGATAAGGTATTGGTCTTCAAGCAGCGACTTCACCTCCATCACGGTGCCTCGTGCTGCATTTGCCACACTTTGACTGGCAGCCTTGTCCTCGCGCTGCGCACCATTGACTGCCATGTCATACTGGCTCTTAGCGGCCTTGACCTGTGCTGCAGCTGCATCGGCTGCAGCCTTAGCCTCGTCACGCTTCTGCTCAGTGATTACGCCCTGCTCAAAGAGGGCCTGCATGCGCTGGTAGGTCTTCTGAGTGATGGTCTCGGCTGCAATAGCCTGCTGCCACACGTTGTAAGCACTCTGCTTGATTTCATCACGCGTGCCGCGATCCACTTTCTGAGTCTGTGAGGAAGCGGCATTGGCCATCTGCTGTGCTTGGTAAAGCTTGGCATCGGCCGTCGATGAGTAGACCTTGGCAAGCGTGTCGCCACGATGCACCATCTGCCCTTCTTGCACATAGATGCGCTCGACGCGTCCGGGCAACTTTCCCGACACTCTCACAGCATCACAATCGGCCTGACCTTGTGTAGTAGCTTTGGGCGGCTGTATGAGTACGAGTCCCATCACCGCAATCATAGCCATGGCCATGGCGAAGACACCGATGGCGGCCAATAATGCCCTGTCCTTCTTGCGGACAATAGTCCGCTGCTGATGTTGGTCTTTATCCATTATTCTTAGTCTTTTGTATTCTCAAACCAGATAAGTTCATTATTCCTTAAACTCCCTCTCCGAGGACCTTGCTCAGGTAGGTGTCGCAGAGGCGGACATCAATCTCGGCATCAATCTTCTCGCTATTGGCTTTGAGCCAAGCAGTCTGAGCCGCCATCACATCATCGCTGGTGCCGACACCTTCCTTGAATGCCACCTGCGCCATGCGCAAGTTCTCATCGGCCTTTGCCAGGTTGGTCTTTGTCATGTTATAGGTCTTCAGTGCCTCCTGATAACGGAACTTCGCCTGATTGACCTGCAAAGCGACTTTCTCTTGCACATCGGCCAGCTCCAAGCGCTTGGCCTTTGCTTCGACTTCGGCCTGACGCACTTTGCTACTTAACGCGCCTCCATGCCATATGGGTACCTTGACCATCGCACCCACCGAGAAGGCCAGGCCAAAGCGGTTCTTGAAACCGTTATAACTATTGGGATTAGTGGCATGATAGGCTCCGAAGGCAGCGACTTGCGGCAGCATCTCGCTGCGTGCCACCTTGACCTTCTGGTCATAGACCTCGGTGGCCAGCGTCAGTGCCCGCACATCATTGCGGCGCGCATATACCAAACTCAAGTCATAGTCGGTGGGTCGCAAAGCACCCATGCCTACATTTTCATTATCCTCGTCGACCAGGTGTAGCACCGTGTCAACAGGCAGGCCACACAACTGAGCCAACAACATGCGAGAAAGCGTCAAACCGTTGTTCACCTTGGTAAGGTCGACCTGCGCCTCGTTCAAGCGCACATCTACAGCCAGCAAGGCCGAGCGTGTGGCTACGCCTTCACTCAGCATCTTGTTCACATCCTTCTGCAGCGACTCCACCAGGTTGACATAGCTCTCGGCCAGGCGCTGCTTAGCCTTGAGCGACACCACCTGCCAGTAAGCTGCATCGACGTTATAGACCACATCCTGTGCCTTGTTGTCACGCATCGAGCGTGCAATCTCCTCGGCATAGCGTGTGATTTCGTTCATCGCCTTGATTTTCCCGCCCATATAGATGGGCTGCGTCACGGTGATGGCCCCCGCCATGATATTGTGAATGTTGTAGGTCATCGCATCCTTGGGCAGCAAGGCCACTTGTTGCGGAATGGGTTGACCCTCGTTAAGGATAGGTTCGCCCGTCACGGGATGCGTCACCACCTGGAACTCATAACCCTGGTTCGCCAGGTTAAAGGTCTTGACGGGCAGCAAGGCATCCTGCTCAATGAGCGACACCTTCTTCTGATTATAGATATAAGAAGCCTGGAAATCGATATTGGGCAAATAGGCTGCATGGGCCTCCTGATGCTGGTAGTGTGCTTTCTCGATTTCGAGCGATGCTTGGCGTATTTCCTTATTGTTGCGCAACGCCATGGCGCGGCACGAGTCGAGCGACACAACTGGTTGTGACACAGCCACCAGCGCGCCCAACAAACATACGAGTAACGTGAATCTTCGCATTGCAAATGGTTTTAAGCATGCAAAGATATAGAAAAAACACCAAATGGTACAAGAAAAAAGAAAAAGAGGTATAGAAAAAGGCCGTTTTGAACAACATGCAGGCCCCGGGAGCCTAGCGGTCCCAGTCGTCCATCTCTAGCTCGCCATTGGAGAGCACGCGGTCTCCATCCATTTCCCGGCCACTCCACTCATCATCCTCAAACATGAGGTAATTCTGATTCATGCACGACGATAGGCAGCACAGCAAAGCCATGCCCAACACCAATGACAAGATGATACGTTTCAACTTCATGCTGCAAAAATAATAAAAAGAAACAAGCTTGACATTCAATTTCTCATTATTAGTTACAAAACTATTGAAAACAGTAGTGTCATATGTCACAAATTGAAAAAGGAGCCAAAGTCACAATAAATAGGTGCAGAATGCGTTTTAGTGATTATAGAAAACATATCCAAACACCGACTATGACTATTCCTAAAAATATGTTGTTAAAAGTCGTGATGGTTGCCACAGGGCTTGCGCTGCTGGGCAGCCAACACGCATATGCCTTTAATATCACACACTTTGCCGACTCGTCAAAACTGGCGACCGGCCACTGGGTGAAAATCAAGGTCAGCCAGACGGGCATCCACGAAATCACTGCCGATGATGTGCGTTCTTGGGGCTTGAGCAACCTGAGCCGTATTCACGTCTTCGGCATGGGTGGCTTGCCACTGAGCGAGAAGTTGACCGAGGATATCCCCGATGACCTGCCGCAACTGCCAGTGGTACGCACCGAGGGCAAACTCCTGTTCTATGCCCAAGGTCCCACCTATTGGCGCGACGGCAGCGCCGGTGGGATGACGTTCCTGCCCGTACAACACCCATATAGCACCAACATCTACTATCTGGTAACCGATGACGAGCGCTTTGAAGACCTCTCCATCACAACATCGGGCGATGCTCCTACTGGCACGACACAGACCACCTTCACCGAACATCTGTTGCACGAAGTGGACCTGATTAACCCCGCTAACAGCGGACGCGTCTATCTGGGCGAGGATTTCACAGGCACATCACAACATAGCTTTTCCTTCGATCTGGCCCAAAAGGTGGCTGGCACTGATGTCAATGTCTATAGTATCATGGGTGTGAAGCAAGCCACCGGCAACGCCAAGATGACCTACCAATATAACGGCACCAACATCGCGAGCACCTCGACCGACCAAATCGCTGGCAAGAGCAGTGAAGACGCTTATGATCGCATCATCTCGAAAAAAACCTTCAACCTGAACAGCGACAATGCTTTAAGCTACAGCCTGAAGCTGACCAGCACCGGAGCCCCATCGATGGCCCGGCTCGACTACATCGCTGTGAACTATACGCGCACACTGACACTCCACCAGGGACAACTGTGTTTTGATGACATTCATTCCAACACAGCCTTGCAACTCAAGGTTGAGGGCACCGATAGCGCCAGTGTGGTGTGGGACGTCACGCAGCCCTGGCGTCCGGTGAGAGTCAACGCCAACCGCACGGGCTCGACAATGAGTTTCTCGCCCCTGTCAACGGGGCTGCGCCGTTATGCCGTGTTTACCCCTCGCGGCACCTTTGCCCGCCCCACCCTAGTGGGCACTGTGAGCAACCAAGACCTGCACAGCGAGCCTGTGCCCGACATGGTCATCATCACCCCCAACGAATATCGCGAACAAGCTCAGCGCATCGCCACCTTGCATCATCAGGTCGACAGCATGCGCGTGCTGGTGGTGAGCGACAACGAGGTGTATAACGAGTTCTCGGGCGGCACTCCTGATGCGATGGCTTACCGTATGCTGTGCAAGATGTTCTATGACCGTGGCCACCAGGACGGGCACCGACTTGGCTACCTGTTGCTCATGGGCAAGGGGACCTACGACAACCGGCTGATTACCGGGAGCATACGCGCCCTAAACGCACCCATGCTACTCACCTGGCAAACCGAGTTAAGCCATGAGCACAGCAACACCTATACCACCGACGATTACTTCGGCACCCTTGCCGATGGCTCCGGACCACGCATCCATCAAAACGAGCTGGACATCGCAGTGGGCCGCATGACAGTCAAAAGCGTCACCGAGGCACGACACGTGGTCGACAAACTAGTAAACTACGTGACTCAACCCGACTATGGCTGGTGGAAGAACAACGCGATGATTGTTGCCGACGACGGCAACTCGGGCGCGCACCTTGAACAAGCCGAGGACATGGTTGCCGCCATGCGTGCCAACGGAGGCAGTGACATGATTTATAACCGTGTTTACCTGGATGCCTTCAATGCAGTGAGCAGCGGCGCCAAGCGTACCTTTCCCGATGCTGTCACCAAGCATTACAACACCCTGCGCAATGGTGTGGTGTGGTGGACCTACATTGGTCATTCTGGACCGCACGCCATGACCGATAATGGTCTGTTGAGACACGTCGACCTAGACACCAAATTCTTCTACAAGCACGTGCCAGTGCTCTATGCCGCCACGTGCGATTTCAACCAGTTTGACGGCAGTGAGGAGTCGGGTGGCGAAACCCTGTACCTTAATCCCCGTGGCGGCGTGATAGCCATCATCTGTCCACCTCGCCCTGTGCGAATTAACAGCAATGGCATACTTACCACCAACATTGGTCAATATGCATTCAGCAACGATGAGGATGGCCTGCCACGACGACTGGGCGACATCGTGCGCCTGGGGAAAAATATGTCGCGTGATGAGAACCGCTTGCGTTTCTTCCTTGTGGGCGATCCCGCCATGCGGCTAGCGTTACCGACCCACAAGATTCGCGTCGACTCGATAGAAGGCGCTGAAGAGTTCACCTCGGCCGACTGGCCCGTGTTCCATGGTCGACAAGCGATGACAGTGCGCGGTACAGTGACCGACCGCAACGGCACACCACTGCCCAGTTTTAACGGCAAGCTCACGCTTGAGATGTTTGACTATGAGCAGTCTATTACCACCCATGGTTACAGCGACAAGAGCGACGGAAGCGACGGCAAGAAAAATACCTACTTGGATCGCACCAACAAACTCGCTGTGAGAATTGACTCGATTGTAGCCGGCAAATTCACGACACGAATTGTGCTGCCCACCGAGGTGCTCCCCCGCGAGACGGCCGACGATGACTCAGTACTGTACGACAATTTTAGTCCATCATTGATCAACATGTATGCATATAGCCAGAATGACTCAATCGAGGCTCGTGGCAGCAATGAGGAGTTCATCATCTACGGCTATGACGACACAGCAGAAGCTGACACAATTGGGCCTGTCATACGATTCATGGGACTAAACAGCGAGAACTTTAAGAACGAGGATCAAGTCAACGAGTCGCCCGTGGTTCTTGCCGAGATCACCGATGACAGCGGTATCAATTACTCTACTGCCGGCATTGGCCACACAATGACCCTGACACTTGACGGCAGCACCACTTATAGCAACCTCATTGATTACTACACACCCCGCGCTGCGGCTAAAGGCACATCGGGCACACTGAGTTATACGCTCAACGACTTGACTCCTGGGCACCACTTGCTGCGGTTGCGCGTGTGGGACGTATACAACAATATGAGCGAGCGTACTGTGAGCTTCAATGTTGTCAAGGGGCTGAAGCCCGACATTTACGAGGTATACAGCACCAGCAACCCTGCCCGCTACGAAACCACGTTCTACGTCAAGCATAACCGCCCCGACGCAGTCCTGACCATAGGCATCGAGGTTTATGACCTGATGGGTCGACTCGTATGGCGCACGCGGCAAAACGGCGTGAGCGACAGCTATACCTCATTCCCCGTCACCTGGGATCTGCGCGACTTGGGTGGAAGACGTGTGCCACGCGGCATATATGTATACCGAGCAATCCTCTCGACCGACGGCGTGCAAGAAGCCACCAAGAGCAAAAAACTGGCCGTGGCAAGCGAATAAGGAATATAAAGGCGATTTTTTGTCAAAAAATTGTGAGCGTTCCAAGATTTTTTCGTACATTTGCAGGTTAATGCGTTTTGCCCCTTAACAACGCGATGAAAGTAGCGGTAAAATATGGCATGGACCCAGCTGCAAGCATTGAACTGCTTGCCGATTCGTCAATTCTGCCTACTGGACGCCCATTGTTTGTTCCCGACTGGGCTCACACATTCATGGCGACCATTTCGATTGCCGCACGGATTAATCGTCTGGGTAAATGTATTGCGCCAAGGTTTGCACACCGTTACTGGGACGCTGCCACCGCATGCATGCTCACACAAGGTATTGACGAGCATGGGAACGTCATCACGCGACAAGCGTTGAGCCGAGCGCATGACGGCGCACTGATCCAGGGACAAATGTTGCCCAAAGAGGTAATCTCCGAAGCGACACAAGTCACATGCCTAGTAAACGGTACTCAAGTCACCCAAGTGACGTTGCAAGGCCTGGCAAGACTTATTGACGACACCATTGTACTGATGAGCCAGTACATGACCCTGAAGATGGGCGACCTCGTGTGCATCACAAGTCCGAGCAAACAGCCACTGCTCATCAACTCCACCATTGAACTGGTCCTGAACGAGCAAGAGGTGCTCAAGACCAAGATTAAGTAAAAAAACAGATAGGACAATATAAAATGCGAACTAAAATTCTCAAGGGCCTTATGGCCATCACATCAGTTTTGGCAATGGGAACGCTGACCACACAGGCATTCTCATTAAGCAAGTTTACCTACACCTCACGATTGTCGACTGGCAAGTGGGTGAAAGTCGCCGTGCCCGCTGACGGCATCTATCAAATCACATTCGATCAATTGAGTGAGATGGGTTTTGAAAATCCACAGCACATACAAATCTACGGCTGTGGAGGACACATCATCGGTGAGGTCCTTGATGGGAACACCATCGATGACCTTCAGCCTGCGCCTACCATGCTAACCGACAACAAGGTTATCTTCTATGCACAAGGGCCAGTAGAACGAAAAATGATGAACAATACCAACGTCTATCCCTACTATACACACAAAGTCAACGGATATTCCAATTATGGCTACTATTTCATCACCGAAACCGACAGCCCAGTTGGAATATCCCAACAGACCCCACCTACACCTGGGAACAATTGGGTAACATCAAGCTACAGCCTGTTCACTCATGAGTCGGAACTTAGTTCGCCAGGCATGACTGGCAAACAGTTGCTGGGCGAGTCGTTATTACCCGATGGTGTAACCTTCGATTACTACCTGCCACAGCTTTGCGACAACACCATTGTTGTGCACCTGGGTGCAGCAGCCCATGTAACGAATCAGGTTGTCTATGCTTCAGCTGAAATTGTAGGCGAAGGAAGCGTAGCCTACACCACCACCGAGAACAAGATTCGTGCCGTTTCCAGCACCGATGTCCAACGCCACTATAATACTACCTATCCGGCTAGATCGCACCAACTAATAAATCCCAGCAAGCATGGACACATCCAT
>JAEEVE010000047.1 GCA_016290765.1 Muribaculaceae bacterium | reverse complement strand
CACTGCGCCCAAAATCTTTGTCGCTGTTATGGACAAGTGCGTTGGCATCGCCCACCAGAGCAAGTTGACTCTTGGGGGTCAGTTCGGGCATTAACTTGATTTGCGTCACCAGGCCGTTATAGAAAGCAAAGTTGTTCGCATTCTGCACTTCCACTTGCAAGTAAGTGCGGTTGTCAAAGTAGATATTGTTTAGAGTGATACCCATCAGGCAAACGGCAAGCAGGTCGTACAACCAGTGATGGCTACGATAACGCACCATTAACGCCACCGCCAGGATGTAGATAGTAACGAACGCATAGACCGTGAGCGTGTTCCAATGCCCGGGAGCGAGCAGTAACCAAAACAAGTGGATGGTTGTGGGCAGGGCCACTATCAACAATACGGCCTGGGCAACAACACGACCCACTGAACCCTGTCGCCACTGATAAACAAGGATAAATGTCACCATCGCCACCAACGCCACCAAGTGAAGTACGACCGAGAAAGGCGTGTTGATCAGTCCTAGTTTGCCATGAGTGAACAAAGCGACAAAGTTGGTAAATACACCCGTTATGTGCTCCCACCAAGGTAGCGGTTGCCCGCTAGCAAATGCATAGTCTGCATGCGAGTTGGCCAAACCGCCCTTGAAAGCGATGCCAGCCATGGCAATTGCAAAATAGACCACGAGTGACAACAATAGGTAGAATCCCACACGGCGTGAGTAGCTCATGACATCACATCGCGACAATGGCTCCTTGTTCAAGAGACGTAGACTCAACAAAATAATCAGCAATGCAATGACCAATGTGATATAAACCTGATAGAGACTCAATGACGCAACTAGGCATGTACATGCGAGCCAAAAGCGAATTTTACCAGGTTGCAACACCAGGTAAACCGACGTGACACAAAGCAGAATCGCTAATGCGTAAGGCGTACTGGTGAACATGAACAGGAAGATGCTCGTGTGAACGGCACAAGTGATGATAACCGCGGGCAATAGCACTTGAGCCAGCCGACTGCGGAGGTCAAACATCTTGACCAGCACGACGAAAGCTGCCGACATGAGCAACATGGATATCACACCATGGAACCACGGCATCGAGAACGGGGGCATCAGGTAGGTAAGAATTCTCAGCCCCCAACGACCCGACGAGATGGTTTGGCCATAGGTGAACAGCGTATCATCGAATGTGACCAACTTATGTGACAAGAAGAACAGATGCGCTGCCAAGCCTGCCACTAGCGTGGACAAGATAATATATCGGTACTCTTTGATACCGGTAGCCAAGTAAGCCAAAAAAGGAGTGACAAAGCCTTTAGGCGTAGTGGGACTTGTCTTGCTCATAGTGCTTTATTCGGTCATTTCCTCAAGGATGTGTTTGAGCTCCTCGTCGGTGGCGGTAAGCCGCTGGCGGCAGATGGCGAGCAATTCCTTGCTTCGCTTGGTGTACTGGCTCAAGTGGTCGATGCTACAGGCTGGATCCTGCATTTTTTTGACTAACTCTTCGAGCTCGGTAACTGCTTGGGTGTAAGTAATTTCTTCCATATATCTTGAATTAAGAATTGTGCATTGTACACTGTGCATTGATGTTGCCATCACGCAGATGAATAGTTATGGGGTCGCCATCGTTTAGTTGTGCCGCGTCGGTGACTATCTGGCCGCTACGGGAAACAAGAGCATAGCCGCGGTTCAAAGTATTCTGAGGTGAGAGCAACGACACCTTGTCGGTCAACGCCTCCAATCGCATCTGTTGGCGCTCCAGCTGGTTGTTTAGGGCAGCTTTCATGATGTCGACCAGATGTGTCAGCCGAGTACGCTCGCCCGTAACACGGCCGCTTACCGCTAGTGGGATGGCATCCTTTAAATGGTCTAGGCGCAAACGACTAGTGTCAATGATGCGACGTGCGGCTGCGGGGATGAAACTGGTGTAGTAGGCAAGTTGCTCGCGAGCGTGTCCCACCATCTCGCGGGCAGTGGTGACAACTGCAGTCTGTAGCTCGTTCAAGTGAGCCAGTTCATCGGCGCCGCGACCAATCAGCCACTCGGCGGCAGCTGTCGGAGTCTTCACGCGCATTGCTGCCACATAGTCGAGTACGGTCACATCGCGCTCATGTCCAATGCCTACTATGACAGGTAGTCCAAACAGGGCGATGCGACGCGCCAGGTCGTAGTTGTCAAACCAGTTCAGGTCGGTCGTCGAGCCACCGCCGCGTATGATGACCACACAGTCAAACAGGTCAATCACTTCCTCGATGCGCTGCAGAGCACCAAGGATGCTGGGCACGGTGTTTGTGCCCTGCATCATCGCTTGGAACAAGCAAGTGTAGAACTTTAGGCCATAAGGATTATTGGTCAGTTGATTCATAAAGTCGCCATAGCCAGCAGCACCAGCCGCCGAAACGACGGCGATGCGCTGGGGCACTATGGGCCAGGGCAAATTGCGGTTGCGTTCAATCAAACCCTCGCGTTGCAGGCGCTCCAGAATTTCTCGTCGTTGTCGGGCCATGTCACCCAGCGTGAACTCTGGGTTGATGTCGGTGATAATTAGCTTCAATCCATACTGTTCGTGGAAGTTGGCATTAACTCGCACCATGACTTTCATGCCTGTGGTGAAAGTGCTGCCTGTCACTGATGCAAATTGGGCAGCAAGGTGGCTGAATGAGGTGGCCCAGATGACAGCACCCACCTTGGCTACCATTGCGCCCGTACCGCTGTCTTTTTCTACGAGTTCCATGTAACAATGACCCCGCCTGACCGACACATCACTTGTCTCGGCCAGCACCCATTGTCCTTGTAGATCGGGAGCCACGTTCAGCGCGTTCTTGATTCGCGCATTATACAGGCTCAATGGTATCGCTTGTATGGATTGACTATTCACTTGTTGTTTTTTGTTAGATTTGGAACTCTCTGGCCTGACACCCCGAAGCGTCTTATTCCTTTATTTAATTTTTCCGTTCTGCACGCGATAGGTGAGGGTGGGGCGGAAATAAGGTTTCAACTTAGCCCATTCTTCCTTGCCGAGGAACTTTGCGAGACCATGACGGGCTGTAAGCTCCTCAAAGTTCGGGCCGCCGAACGACAACTCTATCAGCGGGAAAGCGATACCTGTGAGTATTTCCTTGCGCTTTTCTTTCTTCACCGTGGGCAGGATAAAGTCCTCTATGGTGGGCATCTTGAACGGCTTGATTTCTTTCAGCCGTACCCAGTGCTTGTTGTAAAATGTGATATGGCTGTCCTTGACGGGTGTCTCGACAGTTTCCACCACGGCGATGATGGTGTCGTTCTTCCACCGCATTAGCCTCATCTCCAGTGTCTTGACATCGCTGGTGCGCAGTCGCAGGAAGTTGTCGGTTACTGTGTCAAGTTGCGTGCCAGAACCCATATTGTTGTTTGCTTGAACAATGGTTCCGCTGTCATAGTAGTCCAGCATGTCGAGCCGCACTGTTTTCGGCACAAGCGTCAACAGCTCTCCAGGTTCGCTGGCAAAGAAATCGCGCACAGTGCGCCCCTCCATGCCTAGTACCATCGTTAGCAGGGTCAGTGTCAATATAATCTGTTTCATTTTCTGAGTTTTCAGTTTCAAACTTACAAAGTTACTAAAAAGAATTCAGATTGATACAACAATCATCACTTGCGGCCTTTCTTTTTCTTGAAGCGGCCGTAGGGCTCTTCTTTTGGTGGCAAGTCGCGACGCGTGCGGCGGCCACGGCGACCGTGAGGCTGTTCATTCTCGTGTGCGGCGCGCTCGGCACGACGACGTTCGGCGCGGTTCTTCTTAATACGCGATTTTTCCCACGACTCGGCTGCATAGTCCTTGCCTTCCTTGGCTATCTCAACATAGACGCGTTTGCCATAAAACTCTGCCCCCTTGAGTGCGCTTACGACACGGTGTGCGTCACCCTGACGCACGTCAAACAGTGAATAATAGCTCAATAGGTCGATGCGGCCCAATCCAATTTGTTGTCCGCGCGTGTTCTGGTTAATAAGCCTGATGAGGTCGGGGGCGAAGAAACCGTCGGCCTTGCCGCAGTTAATGTAAACGCGCTCAAATCCCTTCTCGGCAGTGCGCGAGTCCTTCTCCTCCTTGCTGCGCTTCTTGGCTTCAGCGCTCTTCTTGCGTTCACCTTTCTCAGGCACCTCCTCAATCACAGGCGCATCGCGATAGTAGTCGAGCAAGCGGTTAATCTCAAGCGAAAGGAGGCGCTTGAGCAGATCCTCGCCGCTGAGCCACGACAATTTGCTCAATACAGGTGGCAGGTAGGCGGCAATTTCCTCTTCCTTGACCTCGACGCGCTCCAGTTTGTCGGCCATATGGAACAGTTGCTTCTCAATGACTTCTTCGGGTGTGGGCACTGGACGCCGTTCCATCTGTTTGCCTATGTGCTTCTCTATGTCTTTGAGTTTTCCACGTTCACGGCTGTGGATGAGGCAGATGCTCGTGCCCGTCTTGCCAGCGCGACCCGTGCGTCCGCTGCGGTGGTTGTACACGTCGTTGTCGTCGGGCAAGGCGTAACTGATGATGTGTGTCAGGTCGTCCACATCCAGTCCGCGCGCTGCCACATCGGTCGCCACAAGCAGTTGCAGGTTACGTTCGCGGAACTTTTTCATCACCGCGTCGCGTTGCGCTTGCGACAGGTCGCCATGAAGGGCATCGGCGTTGTAGCCGTCTTGGATCAAGTGGTCGGCAATTTCTTGGGCCTGGGCGCGTGTGCGGGTGAAGATGATGCCATAGATACGAGGGCGAGAGTCAACGATGCGTTTCAGTGCCAAGTACTTATCGCACGCGCGTACCATATAGTAGATGTGGCGCACATTGCTGCTGCTCTCGTTGCGGTTGCCAATGACAAACTCCTGGGGCTCGTGCATGTAGTTCTTTGCGATACGGGCTATCTCGGGTGGCATCGTTGCCGAGAATAGAAGCATCTTGCGTTGCTCGGGCACATGGTCAAGCACCGTGTTGATGTCGTCAATGAAGCCCATATTGAGCATCTCATCGGCCTCGTCGAGCACCACAGTGTGCACCGCGCTCAGGTCCACCTTGCCGCGTCGTAGCAAGTCGAGCAGGCGGCCTGGTGTGGCGACGACAATGTGTACACCGCGTTCTAGTGCACGGATTTGTGGCTCGATGTTGGCCCCGCCATAGACAGGCAGAATCTTCAGCCCGTCGATGTACTTGGCATAGTCTGTTAGGTCGCTGGCAGTCTGCAGACACAGTTCGCGCGTGGGATCCAGAATCAACGCCTGTACGGTGTTCGTGTTGGTCGAGATGCGTTGTAGCAACGGCAACCCAAAAGCAGCCGTCTTGCCTGTGCCAGTTTGTGCCAAGGCGACAACATCGCTCTCCTCGTTGAGCAGATGCGGAATTACCTTCTCCTGCACCGGCATCGGTGCCTCATATCCCAGGTCGGTGATAGCGCGCAGCAAGTCATCGCGCACACCCAGTTCTTCAAATGTCATGTTATTAAGTGATTTAGATTGCAAAGGTACAACAAATAATCGGAATAGGCTCTCTATACCCATAAAACAACTAAATACCTAAAAAATGTTAACAAATTTGGTGGATACCAAGAAAGTGTTATACCTTTGCAGTGTACTAGTTATGTGGTACACTATAACACTAACCCAAATCAAAAATAATATGCTACAGATCAAAAACTTATCCTTCAGCTACCGCAAGCCCACTCACGAATTGTTCCGTGATTTCTCGCTTGACTTGCTTCCTGGCAATGTCTACGGCTTGCTTGGAAAGAATGGAGCAGGCAAGTCTACGCTCATCTACTTGATGACCGGTCTGCTCACGCCCGCTTCCGGCATGGTGACCCTCGATGGTGAGGATGTGCGCCGCCGACTGCCCAAGACCCTCAGCGACATGTTTCTTGTTCCCGAGGAGTTTGAACTGCCCCACATTACCTTATCACAGTTTGTAAGCATCAACTCGCCGTTCTACCCGCGTTTCAGCAACGAGGACATGAACCGCTACCTCGACATCTTTGAGATGGAGCACGATGTCAAGCTGCAGTCGCTCTCGATGGGACAAAAGAAAAAAGTGTTCATGAGCTTCGCACTCGCTACCAACACCCAGGTGCTCATCATGGACGAACCCACCAACGGACTGGATATTCCAAGCAAGAGTCAGTTCCGCAAAATCATTGCCCAGGGCATGACCGACGACAAGATGATGCTCTTCTCTACCCATCAAGTGCGTGATATCGAGGCCATTCTTGACCACGTCACCATCATCGACCAGAGCCGTGTGTTGCTCAATACTGGTCTTGCCGAAGTGTCGAACAAGTTGGCGTTCAGACCGTTGCGAGAGGGCGATCAACCTCTGCTGGTGCAGCAAGGGGTCATGGGAGCCTTGGCCGTTGTTCCTGCAAAACCCGGCGAGGAAACCCAAGTCGACCTGGAGATGCTCTTCAATGCCACCCTCCAGCAACCCGCCGCTATCGGCCAGTTGTTCAACAAGTAATTTTCAATTCACCTCTTAATTCGAAAAAGATGGAAAATCAGATATTTCAATGGAAACGCTTCGTTGCCGCTTTGCGCAAGGAAGTCGTGGAGAACTGGCGAACTCTGCTGTTCTCAGCGATAGGTATCTATGGCGTGTTGGCCTTGTTCATGATTTTGGGAAACATCATCCACGGAGATGATGACTTCACTGGTGTGATTAAGTTCCGTTATACGTTTGTCTACATCGTGTTCAGCTTTGGCGGCATCATCGTGGCATCGCTCGCCTTCCGCGGGTTGAAGACCAAGACGGGGCGCATCGAGTTGCTCACCTCGCCCTCGTCGACTTTCGAGAAATTCCTGGTCAATACCGTCATCTATGTGTTGGGCTTTATTGTGGCATTCCCCATCTGCGCCCAGTTGGCCGACCTCACCCGCATCCTCATTCTTTTGCCATGGGGGGGCGAGTTTGACGTGCCAGGTCCCATCAATTTTTTGAACACGATTCATCAGTTTGCTTCCCAGGAAGAATTATGGGATTGTTCAACCAAGGTTTGGCTTGAAGTTGGCATGTATATTGGCGCGTTGGCAGCCCCGGGGCTCTACCTGTTGGGCAGTATCCTCTGGCCCCGCCTGTCGTTCCTCAAGACATTTGCCGCCCTCTATGCCGTTGAGTTTGTTGTGCTTATCCTGGCGATGATTGGCATCTCGATGTTCACCGACATGCAGTCGTTCGTTCTATGGTATGCTGAACATATCACGTCGGGTGTTATGATGATGTGTTTCTCCATATTTGCCATCGTCCAACTCGTGATCTACTGGGCAGTGGCATGGTGGTTGTGGAAGCGCAAAGATGTTATTTCTCTTAAATGGTGGTCGTGATGAACTTCAAGGATAACAAAGCGATTTATCTGCAGATTGCCGACCGCATCGGTGACGAAGTCCTTAACGGGCAACTGCAGATCGACGGCAAAATCCCCAGTGTGAGGGAAATGGCCGCACAGATTGAGGTCAACGCCAACACTGTGGCGCGAACCTACGAGTATTTGCAACAGAGTGGCGTCATTTACACCAAGCGTGGGCTGGGCTACTTTGTCGCTCCCGATGCACGAAAAGCCATCGTGCGTCAGCGTAAGGAGCAACTGCGCGAGCGCGGCGAGATGGATTACTTTTTGGGCCAGCTCAAGGCCGTGGGCATCACTCCCGACGATCTCAAGCAACTTTATATTGACTTTTTAAATGCTCAGGCTCCTGGGTCTTAACTCTTAACTATTGACTATTATGTTTGTCCCCGTAGTTTTAGCCGCCCTGGCGGCAATGGCATGCGCAGCGGCTGCTAGCTAACGCAAGTCGCACTGAATAAGCTCTCTGCACTCTATTTTGTGGGCCTCGGTTTTGCCGGGGCCTTTCTTTGCAACCCAGTTGCAAGAAAAATGCCCTACCTTTGCAGGCAGTAAAAACGAAACGCTATGTCACACGAACATCATCATCACGAATGCGCGTGTTGCCATGCTCATGAGCATGAGCATCGCCACGAGCATGAGCATGAGCATAGCCTGAAGCACCAGGTCGCGCTCATTCTCATCACCGCTATCTTGCTTGCGGTGGCTGTCTTTATCGAGCATCGCCTGCAACTACCCACCTGGCAATTGCTGCTCATCTATCTGGTTCCCTATTTGCTCATAGGACACGATACCCTCAAAGAGGCGGTCGAAGGCATCATGCACGGCGATCCGTTCAACGAACACTTTTTGATGTCGCTTGCCACCATTGGTGCCTTATGTATCGGATTTCTGCCTGGTGCCGAGACGCAGTTTCCCGAGGCGGTCTTTGTTATGCTTTTTTTCCAGGTGGGAGAGCTATTTGAGGGCTATGCCGAAGGGAAAAGCCGCGACAGCATTGCTCACTTGATGGACATCCGGCCCGATCAGGCACATGTGCTGCGGGGTGATGAAGAACTGACTGTTGACCCCAACCAGGTGAGTGTAGGCGAGACCATCGTCATACGACCGGGAGAGAAAGTGCCACTGGATGGAGTCATCATTGACGGTACCACCGCGCTCAACACTGTGGCGCTCACTGGCGAGAGTGTGCCGCGTGATGTTACTGTGGGCGATGAGGTCATTTCGGGTTGTGTCAACCAGTCAGGGCTTATTCGCGTGCGCACCACGCGTGACTTTGGACAAAGCACCGTCTCTAAGATTATCGAGCTTGTGGAGCATGCCAGCGAGCACAAGTCGAGTAGCGAGGCATTCATCACGCGTTTTGCGCGCGTCTATACACCCATTGTGGTCTTTGCAGCTATCGCATTGGCTATAGTGCCGCCGTTGTTCTCATCAAGCTTTATGGCGGCTTTCCCCACCTGGCTCTACAGGGCGTTGATGTTCCTTGTTGTGTCTTGTCCGTGTGCATTAGTCATCAGTGTGCCATTGTCGTTCTTTGGTGGCATTGGTGGAGCCTCGCGACGGGGAATACTCATCAAGGGTGCCAACTACATCGACATCCTTTCGCACGTCGACACGGTAGTGTTTGACAAGACGGGCACGCTCACTCATGGGCAGTTTTCCGTTACTGCTGTACATCCTGATTCCTGCGATGAGCGTCATCTTTTGCATCTTGCCGCTCATGTCGAGCACTATAGCACACATCCTATCGGTGCCGCTTTGCGTGCCGCATTTCCCGATGAGGCTACCGATGGTTGTGAGGTGACCGATGTCGAGGAGGTGGCGGGACAAGGCATCCGCGCCCGTGTAGGCAGTGATTTGGTTTGTGTGGGCAATACGCGCATGATGGAAGCCGTCGGTGCTCAGTGTCACGACTGCGAGCAATGCAATGCTGCAGGAACAGTTATTCATGTCGCTATCAATGGTGAATATGCCGGACACATCGTCATCAGCGACCATATCAAAGACGATGCCGCTTCAGCAATCGCGCGTCTCAAGGCTGTGGGTGCGCGCCGTGTTGTCATGCTGACAGGAGACCGCCAAGAGGTTGCGCACGAGGTGGCGCAGCAACTGGGGCTCACCGAGTACCATGCTCAACTGCTACCCACCGACAAGGTGGAGCGTGTTGCTCAAATGATTTCTCAACGCCCAGGCAAATTGGCCTTTGTGGGTGATGGCATCAATGATGCACCAGTGCTGGCACGGGCCGATGTAGGCATTGCTATGGGTGCTCTGGGCAGTGACGCTGCCATCGAGGCTGCAGATGTCGTGCTGATGGACGACCAGCCTAGCAAGATTGCTACAGCCATTACGATAGCTCGTCGCACACTGGGCATTGCTCGGCAAAACGTATGGTTTGCCATCGGTATCAAGCTTGCTGTTCTGTTACTTGCAGCCTGTGGATTAGCCACCCTCTGGATGGCCGTCTTCGCCGATGTCGGTGTAACTGTCCTCGCAACCCTCAACGCCTTGCGCACACTCCATGTCAAGATGTAGTAAGAGATGCACTCTCATAGGCAAAAACAAGCCGCTGACGAGTTATCGTCAGCGGCTAATTGCTAATTGCTAATTGCTAATTGCTAATTGCTTTACTCGGGCTTTGCGTAGTCTTTATGGATAAAGACATAGTTGCCCTGGAAGTTCACCTGGTAGAAGTCTCCCTTGCTACCCATCAATTTGATGCGCTCGCCTTTCTTGGGATGGACATTCACGCCGTTGCGTTGCAAGCACTTGGCCTGGAGTGACGGCTGCAGACGCAGACGAACGCCCTCGCCAGTGACTAACACATACTGCTGATGACCCTTAGCGAGAGGCTTGGTTACAGTTGTTTTTTCGGGCTGGTCGGGCTTAGCGAACTGTTCGCTGATATACACCACCTTGCCCTGGTAGCGCACCTTGTAGAAATCGCCACTCTTACCCAGACACTCAAGCTTCTCACCCTTCTTTGGGTGGATGTTCACGCCCTTGTTGGTGGTCAAGGTCTCGCTCTGCAGCGAGGGCTTTAGGCGCAGACGCACGCTAGTGCCCGTCACAGTCACAAAGTCGGTAGCTATTGCACTCAGCACCACAGCCACCATCATCACGAGTGATAATAATGCTTTCTTCATAGTCGTTGTTGTTTCAATAAAACCAATAAAATAATAGCAAAAATAATGCCAGGAGCTAAGCCTCATAGTTATTTCCGTCCATATTGTTTCTGCACCTCAGGAACCCACTTAGTTAAGTCATTGATGCGGGTCTCGTGGCTGGGGTGAGAACTGAGGAACTCTGGTACGCGAGTTTGGCTGTTGGCGCTCATCTTCTGCCAGAAGGTGATGGCGTTCTGAGGATTGTAGCCGGCGATGGTCATCAGCACAAGGCCCATCTTATCGGCTTCGCTCTCATGCTTGCGCGAGAAAGGCTGCATTACACCATACTGTGCGCCCAGTCCGTAGACCTGTTGAGCGATGGCCTGGGTTTGATAGGTCTGACCCGAGAGTACACCGGCAAGCACTTGTGCGCCGGCTTGTGCTGCCACTTGCTGGCTCATACGCTCGTTGCTGTGCTTGGCAACAGCGTGCGCAACCTCATGACCCAAGACCACGGCCAGGTCGTCATCGCTGCCGACAATCTTCATCAGGCCCTCATAGACCACAATCTTGCCTCCAGGCATACACCAGGCGTTCATCTCGTTGCTCTTCACTAGGTTGAACTCCCAAGCGAAGTTCTTGATATCGCTCTCTAGTCCCGTGGCACGAAGGTAAGCCTCGGTAGCAGCGGCAATCTTTTGACCTACACGCACTACCTGAGCAGTCTTGGTTTTGTCGGTCGAGATGGCGTTGGCCTGTTTTGCCGATGTCATGAAACTGTTGTAACTGGCGATGCTCGATGAGAGCACTTGCTCATCGCTCACCAGGTTAAGTTGTTTGCGGCCGGTGATGGGTACGCTGCTGCAGCCATTCAGCAACAACAGCACCGCAAGAAGGAATAAGGTAGTTGTTTTTTTCATAATCTTGTAAAATTAACTATTAACTATAAACTATTAACTATCAAGAGTGTGTGATAACGCGTTCAGTGGGTGGTAGCGATTCGTTGCGACGGTCAATGGCAGCCATCACGCGGGTGGCTAGGTGCTGGAACGCAACGCCCGACACATTATTTTGCATTGCCACGGGCACACCTTCGTCACCGCCCTTGCAGATGCCGGCCACCAATGGAATCTGGCCCAACAGTTCCACATCGAGTTTCTCGGCCAGATGCTTTCCACCATCCTTGCCGAAGATGAAGTATTGCTCATCGGGATGGCTGGCAGGTGTGAACCATGACATGTTCTCGACAATGCCCAGTACAGGCACATTGACATGTTCGCCCAGGAACATCGACACACCCTTGCGGGCGTCGGCCAGAGCGACCTCTTGTGGTGTGGTCACTACGATAGCGCCCGTGATGCCCAGTGTCTGTACCAGTGTCAGGTGAATGTCGCTTGTTCCGGGTGGCATGTCGATGACAAAGTAGTCAAGCTCGCCCCAGTCGGCCTCATTGATAAGCTGCTTTAATGCATTGCTTGCCATAGCACCGCGCCATAGCACCGCTTGTTCCTTATCGACGACAAAGCCTATGCTCAGCAGTTTCACACCATATTTCTCAGCGGGGATGATCAGGTTCTTGCCGTTAACCTCGTGCATATAGAGTTGCTCGTCCTCGACACCAAACATCTTGGGAATCGATGGACCGAAAATATCAGCATCCAATAGGCCCACATGGTAACCCTGCGCGGCAAGTGCCACTGCCAGATTGCATGCGATGGTGCTCTTGCCTACGCCACCCTTGCCACTGCTCACACCGATGATATTCTTCACGCCAGGCAACGGCTTGTCGGCAACCTTGGGGGTGTTGTCCTCGGGGACTTTCACCGCAATGTTGCCACGGATGTCGACTGCATCACCAATGTGTGTGGTAATAGCCACCTCGGCGGCGCGTACCACCGACTTGATAAACGGGTCGGTTTTCTTGTCAAACACCAGTGAGAACGACACTCGGTTGCCGTCAATGCGGATGTCATCGGCTACCATGTTCATGGTGACAATGTCTTTCCCAGTGCCTGGATAGCGCACCGTGCGCAATGCGTCAATGATAAGAGCAGGATATAAGGTCATAGGTTAATTTGGAATTTGGTTTAAGTATTAAGAGCAAACTAAAAATTTTGAATTATGAATTGTTCCTGTGATAACTCCTATACCCGTCGGGCTCGATGTCGATGTCGGGTTCGACAAGTTCGCCTTCGTGTGGTAGGTGAAATTGCAAGTACTTGATGGTCAGACCGCGGCTAAGCCACTGCTGCTCATAGTAGGTCTTGATTTCAAGGATGTCATCGGCCAATCCGCTATGGTAAAGGTCATTGGTGTCAACTTCGACAGGAAGAGCGTTCACGCGAACTAACTCATGCGTATAGGTGTATAGAAATGGGCTGTCGGTTTTCAAATGCACCAGGCCGCCATCCTTGAGAATGTGGCGGTAGTTGCTCAGAAAACGCGTGCTGGTGAGTCGCTTGTTCACCTTTTTCATCTGAGGGTCAGGGAAGGTGATCCAGATTTCCGACACCTCGCCGGGTGCAAACATCCGGTCGATAATCTCAATGCTTGTACGCAGAAATGCCACATTAGGTAAATGCTCGGTCTCAACCTGGCGTGCGCCAGTCCACATGCGTGAACCTTTGATGTCAACACCGATATAGTTCTTGTCGGGGAAACGTTTGCCCAGGCCCACAGCATACTCGCCCTTGCCGCAGCCCAGTTCGAGCACGATGGGGTGGTCATTGTGAAAATAGGCTTCGTTCCAGCGTCCACGCATTGGGCACCCTTCGTTTTCAAGGGTGGCCCAAGGGAACTGGAAAACGCAACCGAACGTCTCCATGTCGGCAAATTTCTTTAACTTGTTTTTTCCCATCTTGCTCAGTTTAGAGTTTGACTTTGTGGCTGACACCGTTCAAGCGAACGATATACACGCCTGGGTCAATGTTGTGGAAAGCATTGTCGCCTGAATTGATGCGCAAGCGGCGTGTCATGCCGTTTAGTGCAACGAGTTGGGCTGTACTGGCTTGCTGGGCCACGATGTGCAGGGTGCCGTTGGCACCATATACGCGGTCGGCGCTTGCCGACAACTCATCGACACCCGTCATGCGGCTCACTTGTGCCGAGGTGGAGGGGGCATGGTAGCTCTCGCCATCGGCGGTGACCAGCATCACATGGTCGGCTACCAGTATGGCCGCCTGTGCCAATTCGTCGGTGGCGGTAACAGTCAGCCGCAGCACAGCATTCTCCTTATCGTCACCAAAGTCTACATTGGGCATGGCATAGAGGATGATGGCCACGTCGTTGTCAACAATGCGCGATGCCACTTTATGGGTATGGTTGCGGCCACCCGCTACAACCGTTCCATCAACCAGTTCCAAGCCTTCGGGAAGATGGATGACGCATTGCAGCGCATTGTAGTCACGGCTGTTGTCCAAATGGATGTCAACAGTGTGGCGTTTGCCCACATTGATGCCAACGTTGTCAATGACCAGGGCATCGCCAGTATCGGGGCTGACACTGGGCATTCCCGATATGAAGGCGCCCAGCATGATGTTGATCACACCATTGACATCGCCGATGTCAATGTAACCATTTTGGTCAATGTCACCAGCCTCAAAGATGAATGTTCCTGTGACTCGGCCTAACATATAGTTGATGACGGCGTTGAGGTCAGCAATATCGACAGTGCCATCTCCATTTACGTCACCCAGCTTGACATTGGACTGCACTATGAACTCGCGCCACTGTTCGGCGTTGCTGTAGTAGTCCACACTATTGCCTGGAGTCAGGAGTATCACATTGGCCTGGTCGACTCCTTGCCACACTGCTTCGCCTAGGTCGGGAACGCTCTGGGCATAGGTGGTGATACTCTGAAGTCCAGTCATGCCAGCCATGGCGCGCGTGCCCACATATTTGGTTGTGATGGGGATAGTGAGATGTTGCACCTGGTCAAGCCCGTACAGCGAATAGTCACCAATCGAGTCGATGAGTAGCTGGTGCATGTCGACTTCGGTAAGTCGATCGCTACCAGCAAGAACCAGTGGAGGCAAGTTGCTAATGCGGAATGGCAATGCCACCGATGTGAGTGAGGGAGTCAAGAGGAAGGCTCCATGGCCTAATTCAGAAAATTGTGAAGGCAATGACGCTGAGGTGATTGGGGTCTGCGCAAAGGCCCAGTTCCCTATTTCGTTCAGGCTGCTCATCGAGGCAAGTTCGGCCTTGGTGAGTTTGGTTCCGGCAAATGCTGCCTCGCCAATTGACTTTAACTGGTTACCCAAAGTGATGTTCTTGAGCTTTTGGCAGCCTATGAAGGCTCGCTTTCCCACTGTCGCAAGGTGGCAATTGGCATGGTCATAGGTGGTGTTGCTCCCGCCATTGGGGGTGAAGCTAGTGTTTTGCATTGTCACGGTGGTGAGCGAGGTGCAGTGGGCGAACGCT
>JAEEVE010000046.1 GCA_016290765.1 Muribaculaceae bacterium | reverse complement strand
GAGCGACATCAACACGCTGGTGAACATCATTCTGGGCAAGACACCAACGACGAACACCTATACCGTGAATGGCGTGTCGTTCAAGATGGTGGATGTCGCTGGCGGCACCTTCACCATGGGTGCCACCGCTGAGCAGGGCAGCGACGCTCTGGGCAATGAGAAACCCACCCACCCGGTGACGCTCTCGAACTTCAGCATCGGCCAGACCGAGGTGACGCAGGAGCTGTGGCAGGCGGTGATGGGCAGCAACCCGAGTTCACACACCGGCAACCTGCAGCGGCCAGTGGAGAGAGTCACTTGGGACGACTGCCAGACGTTCATCACCAAGCTGAACCAGCTCACGGGCAAGAACTTCAGGCTGCCCACCGAGGCCGAGTGGGAGTATGCAGCACGTGGCGGAAACAAGAGCCAGGGCTACATGTACGCCGGCAGCAACACAATTGACAATGTGGCATGGTACAGAGAGAACGCCCAAACAGTGGGCAGCGACAGTCCTGACTATGGCACACACCCGGTCGCTACCAAGGCTGCCAACGAGCTGGGGTTGTATGACATGAGTGGCAACGTGATAGAGTGGTGCCAGGATAGGTACAAATCCTCTTACTCTGGTTATCCCACCGATGTGCCCACGGTCAACCCCACTGGTCCCGACTCTGGCTCGACCCGCGTGACCCGTGGCGGCAGCTGGGCCAACACTGCCCAGAGCTGCCGTGTGTCGAGCCGAAACAGTGGCACGCCGAACGCGTCAAATCAAACCATCGGTCTCCGCCTGGCACTCGGTGACCCGCCGAAGACCGAAAAGACGGTTACCTACGACTACACCTCCGTGGCCAGCCTGCAGGCGCAGGGCTTCGACGCAAGTGAGATACCTGCATACGGAGAAGGCGCAAATCCTATTGCTGCCAAAGTGTTCAGCGATCAGAACGCCTCCATGGCTTATAGCAATTTATCTATACAAGCGATGGACAACAACACTACAGGCTACGCCTTGAAACTGTTTGATTCCGGTTTGGCGAGTGCGTTAGGCATGGGTCAAGAATGCGGTAAGGTAGTTTGGACTGCCAATGGCAGCAAAAAAGTCAAGAAGGTCGAGATTCAGTGGTATTTTTCAAACCCGGCAAATATGGCTCAGATTACCTCTAGCGACTCGGGTGCGACACTCACCACCGAGGGCACTTTGAGCACCTGCACCTTCTCGGGCAGTGGTGTCAATAGTTTCACCATCTCGGTTAAGGAAGGCTCAAACCAATCGGTATTTATCAAGACGATTCAAGTCACCTATCAGTAACTCACGCTGCTTCAAGAGTTCACCCCGCTCGGCCAGGAAACCCAGCCGAGCGGGGTTTTGTTTTGGCAACTTTCTACCAGTTGTCCCCTGTTGATTACCTGTAGTGCTTGCGGTTGAGCTTGCCGTTGAAGGTGCGTGCGATGGCGGGGACGGCTTCGTAGAGTTGGGGGACCTTGTAGGTCTCGAGGCGAGAGGCGATGTGGCGAGCGAGGGCGCGTTTGTCAAGGGCGGTACCTTCGTCGAGGGTGACGAGGAGTTTGAGGCGGTTGCCCAACACGGGCGACACCTCGCAGATGCAAATGCAATCTTTCACGCCGTCGAACGCCATGGCAACATCCTCGACCTCGGTAGGTGCGACTTTGTAACCACCAATGTTGATGACATCGTCGTTGCGACCCATCAGACGCAGGCGACCCTGCTCGTCAATACGCGCCAAGTCGGCGGTGTAAAGGGTGCCATCGCGCAATACCTGGGCTGTCATCTCGGGTTCATCGGCATAGCCTGTCATAAGCGTACGCCCCTGGCAAGCGACGGTGCCCTGCTCGGTGATGAAGAAGGTAGAGTTTTTCATGGGCTTCCCCAAGCATCCCACCAACGTCTCCCCATCGTTGTAGTCGTAGGTTGCGACCATACCCGTCTCGGTCGAGGCATATGTGTTGTAGAGGCGTGTGTGGGGCAGCACGCGACACAGCTCCAGCATATCGCTATGCGCCATGGGCGCGGCGCCTGTCTCGATGAATGCCATCTTGTGGGCCAGTTCAGTCCATTGTCGCTTGCCCAGCTGCAATGCCATGCGGATGCTCGCAGGCACCATGAAACTTGCTACCTGGCCGGGTGCATCGTGAATGGCGCTGAAGAACGCCCCGAGGTCTTTCATGCCCTCGAGTATGTGCAAGGTGGCTCCCACCATGATTACGGGAAACACCTTGGACAAGCTGCCGATGTGGTTGAGCGGCCCTGTGATGATAAACGTTTGGTCCTGCTTGAAGGGCATGGCATCGGCCAGGTTCTCGGCCTCGGCGATGATGGTGTCGTGACTCACCATCACCCCTTTTGATTTTCCCGTGGTACCCGTAGTGAACAGCACGTCGGCAACCTCGGTCGGAGCGACGAAACCATCATAGCGGTGGCTGATCGCGTCGAACCGCTGTTGAGGCATGTCGCGCTCAAGCGGCATTGCGACGGCTCCCATCAGATGCAGGGCAAAGTACTGAACCAGAAAACTGACCGACTGCTGGGTGCGGATGGCGACAATGGTGTGTGGAGTATGAACCTGACGCAAGATTGCGGCACGGTGCTGTACCCGGTGCCACAACTCGGCATAGGTCACCTGCTCTTCAAAGCTCTTCACTGCCACCTTGTGGGGAGTCGCTTGGGCATGCTGTTTCAGGCAATCCTCTAGTGTCATTTTAGTCAATGCACAATGCACAATTACTTCTTTAATTCCGTTTGTTTAATCTCTAGTTTCTGCTCGACCATCGCCACGATGCTGTCCAGATTCTTCAGGTTGCGGGGTGTGGCATCGGAGGCTTCGAGCGTGATGCCAAACTCGCTAGCTAGCGTCATCAAGATAGTGGTCACACCCAGCGAGTCAAGCTCGGCAAACAGGAAGTCACTGTCGAGGTCTACCAGCGGCAGTGCGTCTTCGAGCAGAGATTTGATCTTTTCTTTCATCTTTGCAACAACAAATAAACGAATGAAACAAATTATGAATTATTTACAGGGTTGGCGTAGACACCCAGGTAGATTTCTCGCAAGCGCTCGATATCAAGGGTGTCGTAACGGTCGAGGCGTTGCATCCGCCTGACAAAATCTTCACGTTGCTGAGGTGTATACATGCTCGCGTAGCGCATGTTACCATAGAGCAGGTCGTGAGCTATATAGTTGTTTGGATACAGCCGATAGGCGGCATTGATGCGACGATCTAACAATCGCGCCACCTTCTGGTTATACTCGATGCTTGTCTGATTCTCAAACGCCATAAGCTCGTCGAGCGTGATAGGGTCGCACAGTTGCAGATGTACTCTGCCCTTGGGCTGCATGATGCCCGTAAGAATCGAGTTGAGGTCCTCGCCAGGCTTCTTGGTGTATCGCATGAACTGCGACTCGTACAGTTCAAGTGTCTTGAGCACGTCGCATGGTTCCCATTCATAGGCTATTGCTACCGGCACGATGTGCAAGTCGGCAAGTGCCTTGATTTTGTCGCTAGCCTCGCTCATCGTCAACATCTTGATGACACCTTGGTCGGTAGCATCGACGCCATCCTTGGTGCGGCCATTGCGCTGTGCCATCCACACCGACTCACCCTGTTGCGTGATGACTTGCCTGATGTACTGTGACAATTTGAGCGACCTATGATAGAACTCTCTTCTGCTTGCTCCTGGACGCTCCACACGGAACATTTTGTTCGACTTGCCCACATCCACGACCACGGGGTGGGTCATCAGGTTTGCCCCGAACGTGATTTGCGTGGTCTCAAACCCATTGCTTACCAAATATTGCTGCAGCAGGCTCGAGTCGAGCATAATGTCACGGTGGTTCGCGACATACAGGTATGCCTCGTCGGGACACAGCTTCTCGATGCCAGCGCAAGTGAACTGGGTCATGGTGCGTGCAATGATTTGCTCATTGGCCTTATACATCGTGTCCAGCTGGAACTCGGCAATCGTTTTGAACGCTTCCACGCTTTGCCGCGCCTGGTCTAGGGTCAGGTCAGGGTAAACAAACGAAGCCAGCAGCGGAAACACATCGCTGTGGGCAATGCGTTGCATCGCAGCCGGTATCTCGCTGTCGCGATAGGGGCGTATGTCGTCAAAAGAATGATGCATTATTTAATCCATTCTAGGAACTGTTGTTTCCACTGTCGGCACTCGCTGGTGCCACGATTTTCACTGGCACCGAAGCCATGACCACCGGTGCGATATTGCAGATAGATGTGCGGTACGTCGTTTGCGGTCAGAGCAGAATCGAGCAAGGCAGCGTTGCGCCAGTGTACGACGGGATCGTCCAAGCAGTTGACCAAAAACACTGGCGGACAGTCTTTCGGTACATGCCGCTCGAGCGACAGGCTGTCGCGCAACGCCTTGTTACTAGTGCGTGAGTCGCCCAGCAATCCACGCCGCGACCGCTTGTGCACACAACTGTCGACCATGGTCACCACTGGATAGATAGGTGCCACAAATGCCGGTCGCTCGGCTTGCGGGAACAGCTCGGCCGCCGACATCACCAGATGCCCACCCGCCGAGAAACCCATTGCCCCAATGGAATCGGGGTTAATGCCATATTCATCGGCATGAGCCCGAACGTAGTTCAATGCCTGCCGCAAGTCGTCCTGAGGGTCGGGATAGCGATTACCTCGCCACAACAAGCGGTAATGCGTGATGAAGGCTGGCACTCCCGCTGTGCGATACTTAAGCACAAACGCAGCAATGCCGTTCTGCTGCAACCAGCGCGCCACCTCATGGCCCTCGACCTCGATATCGTGCCAAAAGTAGCTGCCACCAGGGCAAACGATGACGGCGACATGGCCCGTGCCTGGCAGCGTGTAGGGTGTCAACTCGACACGTTTGTGTCCTGGCTCGCCTTCCCAGATGTTGACCGCGCTTGCCACTAGCGGCAAACAAGAACCCAGAAGCAAAAACCCAGCCATTGCGCATTGTGCATGATGCTTTGCACATCTCATCAACCGCAACGGCAAAGCATAGACCAGTGCCAGCAGGCACAATACCGTGTTAAGCACAGTGATGCGCAGGAAGTCTTTGACAGGCCTAAAATGGCTCACTCGCTGATCTTGTGGGGGATAATAGACCCGTATGGGTGTGGACACCAACTGCACACCATGCCACGAGGCCAGCACCATCAATTCGAGTTCGGCCTCATAACGCGAGGTGAGCCACGACAGCCCCTTGAGCCGCCTCAGCGGATACAAGCGATAACCCGTCTGGGTATCGGCCAGGCGCTGCCCCGTCTGGACATAAAACCAGAAGTTCGAGAACTTGTTGGCAAACTCGCTGCCCGATGAACGCTGCACACCCTCGAGGTCGCGCTGCCCCACGATGAGCGCCCCAGGATGCTCCTGATTTTCCCGCACAAAGACGGGAATGTCGTCGGCATAGTGCTGGCCATCGGCATCAAGGGTGATGGCATAGTCAAACCCCATGTCCATTGCTTGAGCAAAACCGCGTCTCAACGCATAGCCCTTGCCGCGGTTCCGGGCATACTCGACCAGCGTGATGCCGTCAATGCGATGCAGAATGTCGGTGGTCGCGTCGGTCGAGCCGTCGTTGACCACTATCACATCGTCACATTGCGCAAGCGTGTCTCGCACGACCTGCTCAATGGTCCCGCCATTGTTGTAGGTCGGAATGACCACACAGATGCGTTGCTCACGCATCAACCGCTTTTGCCCTGCCCTTTCGCCGCTCTGCTCCATGTCTACTCTTCATTGATGGTCATGACGACCGCTTTGGAATATAGGTTGGCAGGGGCTAGGGGCAAGCCCAAGCGACCCAACAACGAGCGCATCAACGGGGTCACCTCCTCGTGCAGTCCCACGAGCACGGTGCGGCACATGCCTCCCTGCAGTAGCATCTTGGCATCGCGCAGTGCCCAGTCGAACGACTGCATGCCGTGGCAATAAGTCACATTGTAGCCATGACAATGCAGATGAATGGCAATGTTGCTGCTGATGGTGTTGTGCGTGCTCTGCATGAAATAAGTGGGCTTCAGTGGCACTTCACCTTCACGCTCCAATTGGTCGAGCAACAGTTCGTTATGCTCGGCACAGCCCCATGCAGTGGCTGTGATGATGGCATCGGGGGCGTCGATTCCTGCTGTTTCTAGCGCCTTAAAAGAAGTCAACAGCGAGGCTTTGAGGAGCTTGCCCATGCGACGCGCCTCCATGGGCTTAATATACTTGTTGATATCGGCCAACGAGTCGGGGTCGGTCAACTCAACCTGGGCAGCTACGCGCACCTTGCGGATAGTGCCTAGATGATCCAAATTATGCTTGGGTCGGCGTGAGAAGACCAATGATGTATCATTGCCTCCGAAGCCGAAAGAGTTGCACAGCACCTGATTGATAGTGAGTTGGCTGATGCCCATCGATGGAGTAATTACATCGGGCGACGCGTGCGACCAGCCGAGGTTGGCAGGCACAAAGCAGTGTCGAAGTGCCAATAGGCTAAACACCGCCTCAATGGCACCTGAGGCACTGGTGGTATGACCTGTATACATCTTGGTGCTGGTCACTGGCGGCATTTGATCACCGAAGACACGTCGCAGTGCCGCACTCTCGCTCTGGTCGTTGTTGACCGTGCCCGTACCATGAGCATTGATATAGTCGATTTCATCGGGTTGCACGCCTGCCATCGCCAGCGCCTGGGTCATGGCACGATAGGCTCCCTCGCCATCGGGTGACGACATGGTCTGATGGAAGGCATCGCAAGCATTGCCATAGCCTGTGAGATAGCCGAAAATGCTGGCACCTCGCTCACGGGCATCAAGTTCGCGCTCCATCACCACAAATGCCGCTCCCTCACCCAGATTCAAGCCTGCACGGGTGTCATCAAAAGGTCGGCACACCTCGTGGTCTAGAATCATTAAGGAGTTGAAGCCGTTGAGGTGATAACGCGACAAAGCCTCAGCACCACCAGCCACAACGAAATCGGCCTGTCCTGAGCGCAGCAGATTTGCTCCCACGATTAGAGCATTGGCTGCCGCGGAACAAGCCGTGGAGAGTGTTGTACTCTCGTCAAAAAAGCCAAAGTAGTCGGCCATCAGCTCAGTGGTCGCGCCGCAATCGTGCTGACGCATACACTCGATGTGTTCATCGCTGTCACAGAAAGAGCCGAAATATCGTTCGGTAAGATCCATGCCACCCACTGTCGTTCCGTCGACTAGCACGATGCGACGGTGCTGATGTCGCCACAAACCAGCCTCATCGATGGCCTGCCGCAAAGCGACCATACCCAGCAAGGCTGTACGGTTCACTTCACGCTCGGACGCAATGCCCAGCATGGCCTTCAATTGGTCGTTTGAGCGGTCTACCTCCCCCACAGGCAATTCGTGGTGCGAGGAATTAAGATACCGCATCACGCCAATACCTGACCGGCCATCACGCAAAGCCTGCAGGTTCTCCTGCACTCCAATGCCAATGGCCGAGATGATGCCCTGGCCCGTAATGACGATATTTGCACTCGTGTTACTGCTCATCACGCTTCAAGATATATAGTTCGGCCACAAAATGGTCATCGTCGCGATAGTCAATCCATCCCGTAATCATACTTTTTGTCGACGGGTCGAGCAGCGAGGCTTGCTGCACTTGATAGATGAGCGCATCATCACGCTCGGGCAGGATATAGAACGATGTCTCTCCATGATAGTGGTTGCGCATGGCAATCTCGCCCACCGAGAGGTTGGGCAAGGTGTAGACAAACACCGACGGGCTGGGATAGAAGCCCTCGTCGCCATCGATGCTCGCCACATAGTCACGGTCGGCGGCAATAGACGAAGTTGCGTTGAACAGCACCACAGCGCGGTCGTCGCCATCGACAAAGCGCTCACCCCCTTCGGCCTTGAGCAACAACTCGGTGGCGACAAATGCCAGCCGTGCTAACGGGTCCATCTTGAAGAACTTGGGATAGTCGCCCACCTCGGTCTTATATATTTCAGTAAGCAATGCTGCGCCCGTTCCAGTGGTTTCTATTTGCACGCCATCAACCACCACTTTTTCTGGGGTGATCAAGACATGGTGGTGTCTCCCTGGCTCCCTAAAGGGGGAACAATTACACCCCTCTTTAGAGAGGCTTGGGGGGATGGAACCGCACTCCGACACCAGCAACGCGGCATTGCCACCGCCGAAGCCCGAAATCATCTTTACGAAAGCAGGTTTGTGTGAGTCATCACTAAGATGTGCTGCCGAAAGTTGAATCTTGCCCGAAACGCCGCGTTCACCGAATCCACGCGTGCCCAACACGACATGATGCTTCAGGGCTTGGATGGAGATGACCGTCTCAAGCACGCCTGCCGCACCCATCGTGTGGCCATAGTATCCCTTGAGCCCATTAACAGGCACATGATTCAGTCCTGCCCGCTCAATGGCAACCGACTCCATCTGGTCGTTGAACATGGTCGCTGTGCCATGGGCATTGATAAATGCCAGACGTTCGCTTGCTTCGGGGGCATGGATCGCCTGGAGAGCGCGGAAGGCCCCCTCGCCATTCTTGGAAGGCGAACTGACATGGAAAGCGTCATTGCGTACGGCGCATGCCTCAATGGCTATAGCATCGGTCTGCGAGGGTTGTTCGCGTTGCAACACAATGGTTGCTGCCGACTCGCCCAAGTTCAATCCTAACCGTTCGAGGTCAAAGGGCCGACAAGGCTCTTGCGAAACGGCCTTGAGCGACTGAAATCCCGACACGGTGAAGCGGTTCTGCACATCGGCCCCCACAACCAGAGCGACATCATAGTAGTCAGCCTCAAGCAGGCGATGAGCCAAGGCGATGGCTGCGACGCCCGAGATGCAGGCATTGCAAGCCACAAGCGGCGTATTGGTAAAGCCCAGCCATCGTGCCACGCGGCGCGCAGCCACGCCTGGATGAACTTCCTCTGGCACGGGTTGCCCATGCTGCAACAGGTCGATGTTGGCTTTGGTAGTGCCTAGGATGAACACAGTCCGGGGTGATGCAACATCGATGTTTGTCTCCTGAATGGCCTTTTGTGCCGATCGCGCCACAATTGACTCAAAGCGCGTCATGCCCTCAATCATCAGTCCGCTCCACTGCTCATCGGTAAATAGCGACGCCGTGAAGGGTTCGGGCAGTTGCCACTGGGATTCATAACGGGAGAGAGCCGAGCGACCGGCCATCACAGCCTGGTAGTTCAGTTCAGTGGTTTCGCCCAATGGCGATATGATATTGTCACCGATGCAATAAGACATTTTATCAGTGGTCAGTTTTCGGTTGTGAGTTATGTTTGTTGCCAGCGAGCTTTCCAGTCGCTATAGAACTTGGGGTTATCCCAGAGCAACTCGTAGTTCTTGTCAAAGAACACCTGCACTGAGTGTGCAGTGGCAAGCAATGCGTTGTCTGCTGGGTCGTGTATCTCGTAGTCAAACACGATTTTAGCGCTATCGGTGGGCCGATAGATGATGTCTACACGGATGGTCATTCCATAGCGAATGACTCGCTTGTATTGCATATCGAGCTCGACAAGCGGTGCGGGGCAGTCATTCTCAAAGAATGTGTTGTATCCGAGACCAAATTTCTTGCCGAATTCCTCTCGTGCGTCTTCATAATAGATGGGATAGGACCCATGCCACACGATGCCCATCGAGTCGACCTCGTTGAAGCGCACTTCAATCAGTTTTGATGCTTTTAGTTCCATTTGCTATTCCTTGACGGCGATTTTCATTTGGGTAGTAGCGATGGTCTCGTCACCGACGGTGGCCACGGCCTGAATGAGGGTCATTCCGAAGATGTCTTCCAGCACGTCGAGTGTGGTGGTAATGGTCTCGCCCACTAACGGCAAGCGATGAATATTGAGGTCGCGTATCGCCCCAATAACCCCAATCTGAATGCCCTTGAGCAAAATATACTTGTTGATATATCCGATGCGTGCGGCACAAGTCTGCGCAATGTGCTCAGTCAGTCCGGTTGCCGACAGTCGCCCATTCTCAACGAAGATGTTTTCATCACTGACGAGCAACTCGGTGATGGTGCGCACCATATCGAAATGCACCAACTGCGACACCATCACGAACGGCACCTGCTGTGGCAGCAACTGGTGCACATCGATAGCGCGCGTTTCTAGTTCGGTGGGATGATGGGGATCAATCATGATTGCGGTGATTGCCAAAATTCATAATAGTTGTACCATTGGGTGGGATGCAGTCGCATGATGCGCTCCAGTTCGGCAACATAAGCCTTTGCCAATTGGTCTATTTGCTCGTTGCGACGCGCCTGCTTGTCGTAGTTCAGCGGGGTGATGTAGATGTGATATCGCTTGAGGGCGACCTTCATCACATTCACCGCGAGCACATCGACACCGCGCGCCGTGGCGACCGAGAACGGTCCCTGCGGGAAGCGCGCCTCCTGCCCCAGGAAGGGCAGCGTGACGGCGCGTGAGGAGCCAAAGAAGCGGTCTGCGGGCATACTGAGGATTTCGCCTTCTTGCAGCACACGGTTCATCTCGAACAGATGACTCATGTCGTCCTTGACGGGGATCATCTTGATGCGGTTGTTGCCGAAGAGCTGGTTGCGCCCCTGCATGACCGACTCTTTCTCGCCGAAGAACACCAGGGCATTGAAGGGCTTTCGGTCAGAAGCTAGCGAATATCCCGCCAACTCGTAGTTGCCCACATGGGCACTGAGTTGGACAAAAGCGCTCTCACCTGCAGACAACCGCTGGAAGTGGTCATACCCCTCAAGGTCAACCGGGAAGCGCTTTCCGGCATACATCGCGAAACGGTCGATGACGACAGTGGCGAAGATGCAGTGGTTCACATAGGTCTTCCACGCAGCCTTCAAGGGCGAATAGCCATGGCGCTGGCGAAAGTAGCGATAGGCGATGCCACGACTGGCGTTGAGCACCAAGCATACGGGAATGACAAAGATGGCGGCAAAAGCATAAACCAGCCTCACATCCACCACCTTGAGCAGCCCGATAAGCGCACGATGCAGCCATCCAGCTCCATAGGTCGTCCCTACCCACGCTTTCTGGGCCATGTCAAGCCTGCATCTTGTTTTCGATAAAGTCGCAGAACTCGTGCAAAGTCTTGACCTTGGTCATGTCCTCGGGTTTGATTTTGAAGCCGAAGTTTCGCTCGACAATCACCACGATATCGACAAAGTCGAGGCTATCAATGCCCATGTCCTCTTTCAGACGGGCGTCATCGGCAATGCGTTCTTCGTCAATTTCCAGGTCCTCGATAAGGAAATCTCTTACTTTTTGTTCAATTTCTTGTCTCGTCATATTATTAGAAATGATTATACAAGTGTGGTTCTAGATGCACTAGACATTCTAGATTATCTAAGCCAAACGGCAGACAACGATGCTGTGTCCTTGTCCCAGGTGGTCGTGTATGGTCTCTATCTCCATTCCGGCTTGCTGGATGCAGTGTTCCAGGTCGGCAGTGTTATACATCTTGCTGTTTCCGTTGGCGATGGCGGTGAAGTAGAGGCTCGTCATCGTCAGGCACAAGGTGGCGGGCTCGAAACGCTGGCGGTCCCAGAGCGTTTCCATGATATACACGCGCGTCTCAGGACCCATCACGGCAGCTGCGCGGCGCAAGATGGCAACAATCTCGTCCATGCTGAAGCAGTCCAGGAACTGGCTCATCCAGATGGCGTCAAGACCGCCCTCGCGGCGCGGGAATTGTGCCTGCGGGTCAAGCAGATTGATGCCATGGCCAGCGATGCGGTCGGCACCGGACTTGCCGGCGACATTGGCGCGCATCATCTCGATTTGCTGCGGCAGATCGAGGATGGTGACCTGGACCTGCGGGTCATAGGCGACGCACTGCAGCGCCCACTTGCCGGTGTTGCCGCCCACGTCGTAGAGCGAGCGCACATGGTGCTGGTCGAAGATCACCTTCAACGCCTCGGGGAACGACGAGTCGCTGTAGAAGTGGTCGAAGCCGAACCAGCTGCGCTGCACGTGCTCGGGCAGGCTCGACAGCCCCTCGTAGACCGTGGGCCATGGGCCGAAGTGTCGCAGTCCCTCGGGCTTGCCGTTGAGCAGCGACTCCTCAAGGCGAAACATTCCCTCATAGTTTACATCGTGGTTGAAGTCGATGTTGACGCGCGTCGCGGGGTCGTTGAGCAGGAACCAGCCCGCCTTCGAGAGGGTGAAGCGGTCGGTCTCGGGATTGACCAGGATGGTGCCAATCGAGAGCGAAGCCTCGGTAAGGCACTTCACAGCATAGTCGCTCAGGCCTGTCTTCTCGCAGATCTCCTGGCGCGTAAGGCCATCACTCGATGCTCCCAGCATCTCCAGGATGCCCCACTTCACCATCAGTCGCGACGCCTGGAACACGACGGGGCCCCACGCGATGAACTCAGCGAGCCGCTGCGCCTCGCGTGCCGACAGCTGCTCGCTGGTGTATTGTTTCAGTAAAGCCGGTGACAGATTCACAAATTCACAGAGTTTAGAGTTAAGAGTTTAGAGTTAAGAGTTTAGAGTTAAGAGTTTTACACCCTAACTCCTAAACCTTTTACTTGTTCTTAGCCTTCGACACCAGCTTGGCAAGGTCCTGGGCCAGGTCTTCATAGGCATAGATGCGGCGACGCTCATTGCCGTAAGACGACTCACCCGCACATTCAAACTCGATGGTCGCTATCACTTGCTTGGTCGAGCAGTCCACCACATCGGCAGTGCCCTCGATGTGCGCACCACGGGCAAACGAGCCGAACAGGATGCCCACGGCTGTGCTGCCATAGTGGAACTTGGCCACATGAATCACCAACTCGTACTGCGCATCCCGCTTGCTGTCGGTGATTTGGGCATATTTCTTGCTCTTCTTGTTGAACTTTTTGACAAAAGCCGCCTCGGCAGCCGCCACCTCGTTGGGATAGTCTCGCTGCCATTCAGCGCCTTTCTCGCGCAAGAAGTCAGCTGGCTTCATGTCCTCAATGAGCATGTTCTTGTAGTCCCATGTCACCGAGACTTGCACACCCTTTTCCTTCAACGGCAACACACTTCCGCGCTGCACATCGGCATCGCCCCATGAGGCCAGTGCTGTGAACACCATCAGCACACACAATAGCATCTTTTTCATCATACAACTGATATTAAATGGAATTAAAAAAATCTTGTTCGCTCGTTTCACTTCACACGGCTGGCGGGGAGAACCAGACGGATGGCACCGCCCTCGTCGAGAGCCTGGCTGACCTCGCTCACATTGATGATGTCAAACAGGTTCTTCACCGTGGCGAAGTTGCGTTGCCACAGGTTGCGTCCCAGTGTGTAGGAGCGCAACACATGCAGGCGGCCGTTGTTCGGGCCTTTGGGGTTAACCTGCTCGGCCGAGTCATACTCGGCTAGGTAGTCCGAGCACCACTCCAGCATCTTGCGGGGGTAGATGCCGCGCAGTTCAGGCTGTAAGGCGGCATACTCCCATTCGGCCTCGGTGGGCAGGCGGTAGGGCTTGCGCAAGTCCTCGGCAATGCCTTCGGCCACTTCGTTGGCCTTTTCCCAATTGGTGTTTCGCCAGATCATATTGGGGCGTTTGGGTGCCTTCTCGTCGAGCATCGCATTGGCGACACCGCGGTTCACGAGCTGGCGGCTGATGTAGAATGACGACAGTGTGACGCGGTGCATCGGCTCGGTCTGCATGTTCCAACTGTGGCGGCCGTCAAAACCCATGGTAAATGTGCCACCACGCACCAGCAGCATCGTAATCTCCTGTCCCTCAACCTTGACAACGAAAGAGTCGGGGTACGATGCATTGTCGGTTACTTCATACTCGCCAGAAATCAACTTCTTACCTAGTTTCGACTTCTTGGTTGGCGTAGTATATTCTTCATTTTCTCCCAGTCGGTCGACCGAGGCAACCTGGCTCATGGGTATGATCGTCTCGACACCCGCCACCACAACAGTGACGTGATCCAAGGCATCCAACTCAACCAACTCGCCAGAAATGACGGTTCCGCCTTTCATCGTCACCTTCACCTGGTCGGCACGAGCCGTCAGGAAGCCACACATTATCAATGCCACAAGGGCGAAAATCAACTTTTTCATTTTCTTGTCGTTTGATGTCAATAAAACGTGCAAATATACGACAAATCTGCCAATCTCTCAAATTTTTGAACAAAAAACAACCAACTGGGACTAACTAACGACTTGTTTTAACGAAAATAAAGGGGAAAGCCTCTTGTGCTCTCCCCTCTTGTGTGTAGGATGTGTTCGATTGTTAGAACTCGAAGGCGAACTTGAGCCCGATGTAGCTGCCGGCTTCCCACTTGCCGCTGTGAGCGCGGTAGTAGTTGCCGCCCTGGCCATAGTAGGTGTAACCCAGCGAGAGGCTGACTCGGCTGAGTCGCATGCCAGTTCCGGCATAGAAGTAAAGGTCGCTCCGGTCGGAGTCGTCGGTGTCGACATAGTAGCCCAGTCTTCCCTCGACAAAGGGGGTGAACTGCTTGTCAAGGACGTCGAAACGGATGGCTGAGAACAGGGGCAGGACAAACTTGGCGTCGACGTCATCGTTGTGGTAGGCGTTGAGGTTGAGCGTGGGGTCAAGCCCGCCGCCGACAAACAGGTGCTGGTTGATCTGATAGCCTCCGGTGAACCCGCTCTGCAGTTGGTAGTTGTCGCGGGTGTGGCTGCCGATGCCAAAGTTGGTAGTGACATTGACAAATCCTCGGAATCCGCGATTCAGGCGTCCGTCGCCGCCCAGTGCCATGGCATTGAATGCCGGCATGCTGAGGATGAGTGCGAAGAGTGCTACAAAAACTTTTTTCATGTGAAATAAATGAGATGGGTTGGCTTGACTTCCTGAAGCCGTTTACATCATGCCAGAAAAGGGTCGTGGAAGCCAACGCTGGCGCTGTGCCCTCTAGAGGGGTGGGGCTGTGCCCCGCGGTCGCGTAGTCGCCTTTTCGCCCAGATGGTTGCGTGCCGCGCG
>JAEEVE010000302.1 GCA_016290765.1 Muribaculaceae bacterium | reverse complement strand
GCCTTCTTGTTTTTGCCGCAGCAGAAGCAGAATAGCACTTTATTTTGGGTTCACCACACGGTCGCCGATTACCGAGGCCAGCTGATGCCTTACCTTGTATAATTCCTGCAGATATTCCATCAGTTGCGGCTGCTGTTCGGCCGGTGCTGTGGCAATCTGGGCTTTGGTCTCATTGATTTTCTGGACCAGCAAAGCATTCTTCCAGTTGTACAGGCGCTTGGGCACCAGCGAGGGCAGGCGGTCCTTGTCCTCAACAATCACGGTATATTTGGTGTGGATTTTACTCAGTTGGGGCAGACTCTCGGTGGCAATGTCACAGGCCAACTGCCTCAATGCGTCGTCATCGAGTGAGCACAGTGCCCGCTGCAGGTAGTCGCAGCTGAATTGCTGCTGGGCTTGCTGGGCCCGTAGGGCAGCACGCGCGTTGATGGCCTGCCGTTTCTGCTCCATGGCATTGATCAGAGCAGCGCTGTCCATGGCATCGGGGTCGATGTCGTCGCCAAGCTCTTGAGCCATCTCCTCGGCAATGTAGCGTTTTGTATCTTCGTCTTGGGCAGTCTGGAATGCTGCTAGATCGCGGTAATAGGGTTCGATGTACTGCTTGGCGAGTTCAAAGGTGCGGCGGTACAGCGGGTTAGCGAAAGCCATGTTATCGAGTTGCATCTCATTGTTGATGTACTCCAGCACGGTGGTGGGTTGCCTGTGGCCGTCGTCATAGACGGTGTCGCACAAGTAGCACATGCCATAGTTGACGATGAGTTTGATGACTTCAAGCTCCTGAACCGACACTTGGCTGCCTGTAGCGATGTGCTGCTCTGTGGCTGGAGCGACGGAAGGCTTTGTTGCGGCTTCTGGTTCTACCTCCAGCAGTTCGGGAGGTGGTGGAGGCGGGATAGTTCCAGCATCATCGCCATCGTTCGCCATACGCTGCTCACGAGCTTGCTGTTGCTCTTTTTCCTTGCGCCACTGTTCGAGGTTCTTTTGACGGAACTTCTTGATCTCTCGCAGGATAGTCTGTTCATCGATGTCAAACAGGTTGCTGCACTCCTTGGCATACACCATTCTTGCGATTTCGTCAGGGATGACGGAGATCGACTTAATCACATCGGTGATGGCCGCTGTGCGCTTGATAGGGTCGTTCTGGGCATCCTTGAGCACCACGCTCGACTTGAAGTGGATGAAGTCAGTCTCGTGCTGCTGGATATATTCCTCGACTTGGGTGTGGCTGTTGGCGCGCACAAAGGTGTCAGGGTCATCTTCGGGTGGTAGGGGTAAAACCTTGATGCTCAAACCTTCCTTGAGCAGCATATCCACACCGCGGATGGCGGCCTTGATACCCGCCTCGTCGCCATCAAACATCTCGGTTACATTGCCCGTGAAACGATGGATGGCATGGATGTGGCCCTCGGTCAGGGCTGTACCCGACGAGGCAATCACATTCTTGAATCCCGCCTGATGCATCGAGATCACGTCGGCATAACCCTCGACAATAAAGCATTTGTCCTGCTTGCTGATTTCGCGCTTGGCCTGATAGAGGCCATAGATGACACTACGCTTGGAGTATATGGCCGACTCGGGAGAGTTGACATATTTGGCGATATTTTTGTCTTTCTTGAGCGTGCGGCCGCCAAAGGCGATAACCTTGCCGGCAATGTTCATGATGGGGAACATGACTCGGCCACGGAAACGGTCATATCCGCCTCCGCGGTCATTGGGGATGCAGAGGCCCACGTCAAACAGCAGTTTGGCATTAAAGCCTTGAGCAATAGCCGCTTTATAGAAGTCGTCATATCCATCGCTGGAGTATCCCAACCTGAACTCCTTGATTGTGGTATCGTTAAAACCGCGCTCGCGGAAGTAGGAGAGTCCTATATCTTGGCCGTCCTGTGTCTCATGCAACTGCTTCTCGAAGTAGCTGCATGCCCACTCGTTGAGCATCAGCATAGCCTCACGCTCGGTTTGGGCCTGCTTTTCCTCGTCGGTGAGTTCCTTCTCCTGAATCTCGATGTGGTATTTGCGGGCAAGATAACGCAGCGCTTCGGGGTAACTGAGCTGCTCGTGCTTCATGATGAAATTGACGGCACTGCCGCCCTCGCCACATGCAAAGCACTTGCAGATGCCTTTAGCCCTGGACACATAGAATGACGGCCTGCGGTCGTTGTGGAAGGGACACAGACCTATCCAGTTGGCTCCCCTGCGCTTGAGTGCCACAAAATCGCTTACCACGTCAACAATGTCGGCGGCATCAATAATCTGTTGGACTGTATTGTGGTCAATCATTTCTTTGGCTATTAGCTTTAAACGGCATTTTGGGGAGAGGTGACTGCATCAGGGATGAGGGTCTGATCGACTGCCGACACGCCATGCAGCCTCAGTTCCATGGCATCGCTCTTAAAAGCGTCGCGGAACTTCTTGGTCACTCCACCCATGAGCGCAAGGGATTTGCGGTAGGCTTCGATGGCTTGCTGCGTCTTACCTTGACACAGCAGCACATGCCCCAGGTTGAGCATGTCCTGTGCCGTGGGCTCGTCCTCACGGGCAATGCGGTCATAGTAGTCGATGGCACGGTCATAGTCACTCAGCAGGAACGAGCACCAGGCGATGGGGCGCCATGCACGGTGCTTGGCCGATTCGATCAAGTCGGCCTTGAAATACTGCTGCAGGGCTTCGTTGGTGCGGCGTTGCTGCAGCAGCACGTGACCGATAGTCAGCGCCAGCGACACATTGTTGGGCGACAGGGACTCGACGCGGCGGTAATACTCAAGAGCCTTATCCAACTCGCCGACCTGGCGGTAGCAGGCTGCGATGTGGCGCATGTTCCACGCGTCATCCTCGTGGAGCAACTCATAACGCTTGTAGTAGCTGAGAGCCTTAGTCGTCTCGCCTGCATTCTGGTAGGCAAAACCGATCTTCTGGTAGATATGGTCATCGGTGGCTTCATCCATTGTCTCGAGGCGGGTGAAGCACTTGATGGCATCGTTGTAGAAAGCGTTCTTGAAATACAGT
>JAEEVE010000045.1 GCA_016290765.1 Muribaculaceae bacterium | reverse complement strand
GCGGCCTTTCTTGGTGGTAATGATGATGACACCATTCGAACCACGGCTACCATAGATAGCGGTTGCCGATGCATCCTTCAAGACGTTGAAGCTCTCAACGTCCTGCGGGTTCACCATAGCCAGGCCGTTGGCCAGACCCTTGACACCGCTGTTGTCCATGGGCACACCGTCGATGACGATCAACGGGTCGTTGCTGGCGTTCAGTGACGATCCACCACGGATACGGATGGTTGCGCCACCACCAGGTGTACCGCCACCACTGGTGACGTTCACACCGGCAATCTTACCAGCCAACTGGTCTTGAACGCTGACCACGACACCTTTGTTCTTGGAGTCGGGTCGCATGGCGGTCACACTACCGGTAAGGTCGCTCTTGCGGGCCACACCGTAACCGATGACAACGACCTCATTCAGTGTCTGGGTGTTGTCCTGCAGCTCAATGACCATCTCAGGAGCGGCTACCACCTCCTGGGTGACGTAGCCAATTGATGAAACTTGGAGCGTGGCGCCTGCCGGCACGTTCGACAACGTGAAGTTGCCGTCGAAGTCGGTCACAGTGCCTTGGTTAGTGCCCACCACACGGATAGACGCGCCAATGACACCCTCGCCAGTAGCATCCTTGACAAGGCCCTGCACAGTGATTTGTGCAAAGGCTCCCAGTGATAGGCACAAGCCCATCAAGAGGGTTAGGATTCGCGTGGGAATCCTCAAGAGTACTTGCTTCTTCATTCTGTTTGGTGTTAAAGTTATGTTATTGTATATAAGTTACTAAACCTACCTATTTAGGCAATGAACAACGCAAAATTAGATAATTGCCAATATTAAAAAGGTAATTATATTGTTAAAAAATGTGCAGACCGCGTGCAATCGTTTGCGTATTTCGTAGAATATCCCTATTTTTGTGCCCGAAAAGACCCCTCGGATGATACTCTGCTTACTTGCTAGGCATGATGTGAGTTGGGTGATAACGTCTTAACTTGTTAACCCTCTAGTTACTGATATGGAAAATCCCATAGGACAGCCCCTGACGATGAAAGACTTGGCGCATATGCTGGGTGTATCGGTCGCCACCGTGTCACGTGCCCTGCGCGATAGTCCCAGCATCAGCAAGCAACGTCGTGAGGAGATACAGCGTTTCGCGCGAGAGCATGATTTCAGACCCAACATTGTGGCAGAGTCGTTGCGCAACAGTCGCCGCGTGCCCATCAAGGTCATTGGAGTCATTACGCCTGAATTTGTACACTACTATTTCTCGTCGGTGCTGGCGGGAATCGAGCAGGTGGCCTCTGAAAGGGGGTATCTGCTGGTGGTGGCATGCAGTGGCGAGAACGAGTCGAGAGAAGCCCAGTTGTGCGACACCTTCTACCGCAACCGCGTTTGCGGCATCATTGCCGCGCAGTCAAAGCATACTGTCAACTACAGCCACTTCGTGCGGCTGGCCCAGAACAAGATGCCGCTGGTGTTCTATGACCGCATCTGTCCTGCAATCAACGCCAACCGTGTGGTGGTCGACGACTACAAGGGCGCCTTCAACGCGGTAACTTACCTCATTGAGCGTGGTTGCCGCCGCATAGCCTACTATGGAACATCGCTTAATCTGGAGATTGCCAAGAACCGTTTCAACGGCTATCGTGATGCGCTCTATCAAAACGGATTGAAGCCCGACGATGAGCTGATCAAACTGTGCGATAACCGTGGCGATGCCGAATTGATTACGCCGCTCATGTTGCAGATGGATCATCGGCCCGATGCATTCTTTGCTGTCAACGACGATACAGCCATCGGTATCCTGTACACCGCTAAGCGCATGGGACTGAAGGTCCCCGACGAACTGATGATTTGCGGATTTACCGACGGCAACCTTGCCACCTCATGTGACCCCCAGTTGACAACCATCGAACAAAATGGTGTCGAGGTGGGGCGTGAGGCTGCCGAAATCCTCATCGGGCTGGTCGAGGGAAAATATCCCATCAACCGAGCCCAGAAGCGCATCGTCCGCACCCGCCTCGTAGCCCGAGGAACAACAAGGTAGTTAATAATTTATAGTTGGGGGCTGTGGCCTAGTTAATCTAGTGTTTATAGTTCCTCTAGTACAAAAAATGATATGAAAAAATTCCTTTTCCTGGCTGTGGCCCTGATGGGCATGGCAGCGGTGAGCGCTCAGCCGACAATCGAGCGACCGAAGTTGGTGGTGGGCATCGTCATCGACCAGATGCGATGGGACTACCTGTATACCTATAACAATATGTGGCGTCCCGATGGTGGCATTCGTCGCTTGCTCGATGGTGGATACTCGTGCGGCAACACGATGATCGATTACTTGCCCACGTTCACTGCTTGCGGCCACTCGTGCGTCTACACGGGCACTACACCCGCGTTCAACGGAATTGTAGGCAACACCATGATGGTGCACGGCAAACCCATTGCCAGTGTGCAGGACTCCACTGTCACGGGTGTGGGAACGACCACCGACAAGGGCAAAGCGTCGCCACGCAACATGCTCGTGACCACCATCGGAGACCAGTTGAAGTTGGGTACCGACATGCAGGCGCGCGTGGTGGGCATTTCGCTCAAAGACCGTGCTGCCATCCTCCCCGCCGGCCATGGTGCCAACGGTGCTTTCTGGTATGATGAGAAAGTGCCGGGATTCATCACTAGCACCTATTATATGAGCAAGCTACCACAGTGGGTAGAACGCTTCAACAAGGACAACAAGAAGACAATGAAGAACTACGATCTGTGGAACAACCGCAATGGCGTGACCATGACTTTTGAAATGGCGGCCGCAGCTATCGATGGTGAGCAACTGGGACAGGACGACGTGCCTGACCTGCTGGCGGTGAGCATCTCAACGACCGACTATGTGGGCCATGCATGGAGCACCCGCTCGTTGCAACTTGACAGCATTTATGACCAGCTCGACATCGACCTGGCGAAGTTCTTCAAAGTGCTCGACCAAAAGGTGGGCAAAGGCAACTACCTGCTCTTCCTCACTGCTGACCATGGTGGCACGCACAACTACAAGTTCATGACCGAGCACCACATGCCCAGCGAGACCATTGGCAATGGCTCGTTAGAGAAAATGGTCAATGGCAAAATCCAAGAAAAGTTTGGTGTGGAGAAGGCGATCAAAGGGCACATGGCCTATAACTGGTTCCTCGATAATGAAGCTTTGGCGGCAGCTGGGGTCGACCGTGAAGCGGTGAAGCGCGAGATCATTTCCCTGCTGGAGCGTGACGACCGCATTGCATGGGTCATCGACTTTGAGCACCCCTATGGGCGTTCCATTCCGCGCGAGGTAGTCGATCGCGCTGTCAAGGGCTACTATCCCGCACGCTGTGGTGAACTCTACCTGATCCCCAACATCGGGGTGTATTCGGGCTCACATGACGGCAAGGGAAGCACACATGGTACTTGGAACCAGAGCGACACGCACATACCGCTGGTGTTTTACGGTTGGCATGTGCCTCATGGTGAGCGCTTTGAACGAAACGGTATGACCGATATCGCAGCTACCATTGCTGCCATGCTTCACATCCAGGCTCCTGACGCCTGCATCGGGCAACCCATCCCCTTCAAGTAGTTTATAGTCTAGAATTAGGAATTGCCAGTCATGACGCACAGTTCCTAATTCTCAATTTTCAATTTTCAATTCAAGAAAAGTGGCAATTATCAAGAAAGTTAGAGGCTTTGAGCCAAAAATGGGCGAGAACTGCTTTCTCGCCGACAATGCCGTCGTAGTGGGTGATGTCACCATGGGCGACGGCTGCAGCATCTGGTTCGGCGCGGTGCTCCGCGGCGATGTCAACACCATCACCATCGGCGACCGAGTTAACATCCAGGACAATGCGGTGATTCATACACTTTATGAGAAGTCGGTAACCGAGATTGGCAACGACGTCTCTATCGGTCATAACGTCGTGGTACATGGCGCCAAGATTGGCAACATGGCACTCATCGGCATGGGCAGCATCATCCTTGACCACGCCGAGGTGGGCGAGGGAGCCATTGTGGCTGCTGGCAGTGTGGTGTTGGGTGGCACCAAGATAGGCCCCCACGAGTTGTGGGCGGGTAGTCCAGCCAAGTTCAAGAAGATGGTTGATCCCGCTCAAGCCAGTGAAATCAACGTGAAAATCGCCCACAACTACCTCATGTACTCCACCTGGTACGACAAAGAAGACTAAGGCGTTTCAAGGCAGTGGCTAGCTGAGTCGTTCAGGTGATTTTACCGGCGCATGTGTAATGAAAAAGTTTTCGTTCATATCTGCATTGGCTATGGTGGCAATGGCGGGATGGGCTCAGGAGAATGCCCCCATTCACCTGCAGCTTGACACCCATGGCCTGACTGAGCGCTTTCTCCAACCCATCACACCACAACTGTCCACGCCCTACGCTAGCCTGTTGGCTAAGCCAGACCTTACCGAGCCGATGCGCCTTGACTGGCAAACGGCACCGCTCAGCGACTCGCTGCGCTTGCACGACCGCATGGAAGTACAATGGGGCTACAATCATAGCACGAGTGACTATAACTTCGTCATGGATCCCTATAGTCGCAACTGGTCATCGGCTGGAGTGATTGCTTCCATCGGTACGGGCTACCTAGCAGGTGCAGGAAGTTTTACTGCCATGCCTGGGCTGGGCAATGTGGGCAGTGCCAATGTGTCGTTTACACAACCCATCGGTGAGCGACTCGTGGTCACTGCAGGACTCAGCGGCAACAAGTACCACTTTGGACGTGATGCGTGGAATGATTATGGAATCTATGGCCGTGCAAGTTTCGCTTTGAACGAGCGACTCACACTCAATGCTTTCGGGCAGTATTATCGAAATATGCGATACCACAGCGTTGCGGCGATGCCTTATTTGCAGGACACCCGATATGGTGGCACGCTGGGCATTAAGATGAACGAGACGGTAAGCATCGACGTGGGGGCGCAACGCTATTATGACCCATACTTGCGGCAGTGGAAGACCATGCCAATCGTTGCTCCGACAATCAATGTCATGGGTCAGCCGCTGAGCCTGGATGTGGGTGGATTGCTCTATCAAGTGTTGGACTATGTGTTTGGCGGGTCAAAGAACGGCAATGGTTATGGCAGCCATATGCCCGACTTTCGCAATGGCCCCGTGCCGGCAGGCTTCAACCCGCACAGCCCCGTCCGTATCCCCGACGCTTTACGGCGATAAAAAAGACAATTGTTCTGTGTGCCGTGGTTTTACCGTGGCAACAACTAAAAAAATAAAGAATGCAAGAAACAAGAGAACACCTTGAAGCGTTGCGTCAGGAAATGGCGCGCGTTCATGTCGATGCCGTCATTATCCCTGGCACCGACCCGCATCAGAGTGAATATATCAGCGACCACTGGAAGTTCCGTGACTGGGTCTCGGGCTTCACGGGGAGTAACGGTACAGCCGTCGTCACCATGGATCAGGCCGGTCTGTGGACCGACTCGCGCTACTTCCTTCAGGCCGAAGAGCAACTCGCCGACAGCGGCTTCGTGCTCATGCGCGAGAATGGTGACAACCCGGACCCCACCCGCGAGGAGTGGCTTGTGCAAAATCTGGGCGAGGACGCGGTCATCGGCATTGACGGACGCCTGTTCTCGACCCTGGAAGCTAACCGATTGGAGCGATTCTGCGGTGAGAACGGTATCAAGATGGCATCGGATTTCGCCCCTGCCGACCGCATCTGGACCGACCGTCCTGCACGCCCCATGGGCGAGGCGTATGTCCACGACGAGGAACTCGCAGGCGAGACCGTCGATCACAAGTTGGAGCGCTTGCTCGCCTCGTTGGAGCTGAATGGAGCCGAGGCGATGCTCATCAGTGCCCTCGACGAGATTGCATGGCTGTTCAATATGCGTGGCAGCGACGTGGATTTCACGCCTGTCGCCATCGCACATGCCTATGTCAGCGAGAAGGATACTTCGCTCTTTATCGACGAGAAGAAGGTGAGCAAGGAACTTGCGGCACATCTGAAGAAATATGGAATTCGCGTGCGCGACTATGACGACATCGTCCGCTACCTGGAGCGTCGCAGCGAGCACGACGTGGTACTCATCGACCCAAACAAGGTGAGTGACACACTCGCCAACGCCCTGCCGTCGATGAAGGTCTACATGCCATCGCCCATCGCCCTGCTCAAGGCCATCAAGAACGAGGCACAGATTGCCGGCACACGCCGCGCCATGGAGCGTGACGGTGCCGCCCTAGTGCGACTGTTCCGATGGATTGAAGAAAACGTCGCTAGTGGCACCATCAACGAGGTGGACGTATGGACACGCGGACAGCAGGAACGCGCTCGTGGCGAGAACTATCGCGGCGACAGTTTCGCGATGATTTGCGGCTACAAGGAGCATGGCGCCATCGTGCACTATGAGGCCGACGCACAGAGTGCCGCCACGCTACATGCCGACGGATTACTGCTAGTCGACTCGGGCGGTCAGTATCTGGACGGCACCACCGACATCACCCGTACCGTCTCGCTGGGCAACCCCACCGATGATGAGCGCCACGATTACACCCTGGTGCTCAAGGGCCACCTGGCGCTGCAACGTGCCAAGTTCCCTGTGGGCACCTGTGGCGTGAACCTCGATGTGCTGGCACGCATGCCGCTGTGGCAGGAGGGAATGACCTACTGGCACGGAACTGGCCATGGGGTGGGGCACTTCCTTGGTGTTCACGAGGGCCCGCACAGCATCCGCGTCGAGCAAAATCCCAACGCGCTAGAGCCAGGCATGATTGTCAGCAACGAGCCAGGACTCTACAAGTCGGGCCGCTATGGAATCCGCACCGAGAACCTCCTGCTCGTTGTAGAGGGCAAGGAAACCGAGGAGTTCGGTAAGTTCTTGGAGTTCGAGCCATTGACCCTCTTCCCCTACGACCTCTCGCTCATCGATCGCACCATGCTCACCCAGGAAGAGGTCGACCAGATCAACGCCTACCACCAGATGGTCATCGACCGCGTCACCCCCTACCTCACCCCCGACGAGGCCGCCTGGCTCCGCAACAAGTGCCAACCCCTCTAACTTTTATCGAACTCACGATGAGATTGTGAATATGAGAGGCTCAGAAATGATTAAAGTCAAAACGATAGTATTGGCTATTCTAGTAAGTCTCCTTTTGGGGTGTGTCAGTGGCTCAAAAGGAGAGGGCGCAGCTACACCTTCAGTGGCTAAAGACTCGATTTGCGATACTGTCAATATATGGGAGGAGTATAGATGCTTTCGACCAACCAATCCTACAAAGCAGGGTAGTGCTCCATATCCAAATTGTTTTTTAATAATCAAAGACAAGCAATATTTCTATTTTAGGGATGGAGAGCTAGTCGAGCAAGATAGTCTTTCTTTAAGTCCTAAATACAATTTTACTGTTTTTGTGGGAAAGAACTCTCCTGATGATATAATTCAATATTTAAATGAAAATGGCGATAGTATAGCGTTGTTTCGATATCATTTTGATGGAGAAAGAGAGTATTTCAAAAAGAATAATAGCGACTCGTTGAGGCTCATGTTTCAAAATATTATATCCTCAAATGAGAAAGCATCTAATTCACTTTTTGAAAAAGAATTGATGTATCTAAGTGATAATTATGACTATGACTCGATAGTCATTAAATGTAAGTCACCGGGTTTGTATTTTACAGAATTCCATATAAGTAAACTCGTTTCATTCATGATTCGATATGAGGGCTTTGGTGAATATATTGATTGGGGACGCCGTATTGACATCCAACCAATAAAGTGTTATCTTGCTAATAATGTCGCTAAATTCTATATTTCGAAAGAGAATAAAGTGTGCAACTGAATACTTCCAAGGAATTATGAGGCTTGCGAGTATCCTACATGGGATATCACTGTTTACACCAAAAACGGGATTTTGGAAGATAAAATAGACCCATTTCCGTATGGCTATACACTAGAATTTTCAGAGGAATTTCAGAGATTCACTGATTTCATGGATGACGTAATATCTTTGACCAAACATCGATTTGGGGGATGAGCGATGAGGAATGTAAGGAATTAACAAAGTCTTGCGATTCAGCTATATATAAAATGAAGAAATTGAAGATGAGATTTTCACCCACTCTCAATGCCTCTATTAAGCAACTCTCGATGGCTAAAGCCAATAGCGTCTCGGTTGAAGTCGATGAGAATCCGTCGCCGTCTGGTGACAAATGGTTTGAATCCCCAGAGAATCTCGAGTCAGTTCGTCAAGGCATCCAAGAGATGAGCGAGGGGCAAGGCGAGGCTTTTACGATGGATGAAATCAAACGGCGATTAGGCGTATGAGTTATCGGTTAGTACTCACGCCTGAGGTTGAACGCCACTTGGAACAGTGGCGTTTGTCAGGACAAAAAGCAAAGTTCACTTGTGCAAGGTAAACTCGATGGTAAGGCCGCCGGTTTGGTTTTTTATGGCCTTGATGGTGCCTCGGTGGTAGAGCACGGCATTCTTGACGATGGCTAGGCCCAGCCCTGTGCCGCCCATGGCTCGACTGCGGCCCTTGTCCACACGGTAGAATCGCTCAAAGAGGTGAGGCAGGTGTTCGTTGGCAACGCCATGGCCAGTGTCGCTGAAGGTGAAATGCCAGTGGCGAATGCCCTCGGTGGCACCGATGCTCACGATTGCACAGTCACCAGCATAGTTGAGAGCGTTGTCCATCAAGTTGCGAAAAATGCTGTAGAGCAACTGTTGGTTGCCGTTGATGACTAGGATGTTGGGCAACTCGTTGTGCACCTCAATCAGGTGCTGGCGGCAGGTGGGTAGTGACTCGAAGAGGATGTCGGCAACCACCTGCGATACATCGACCTGAGCGTGTTCTAGTTGCGACGAGGCATAATCCAAACGGTTGAGCGTACTAATGTCTTGCAACAGATGCGATAGTCGTTGTGCTTGGGCATGTGTGCGACGCACAAACTCATGTCGCTGATCATTGTCGAGTTGCGGGTTGTCAAGAATGGTCTCGGTAAGCCCCATGATGCTGGCCACAGGGGTTTTCAATTCGTGTGAGATGTTTTGTGTCATCTGTCGGCGCATCTCGTTGCGTTTCTCGTCCTGGTCGCGAATGATGCGTTCGTCCATGCGGTGCGCATAGCGATATAATGTCACACCCAGCGCAACCAATGCGACTAGCGAGAAGCACAGCAGATGCCAATCGCTAGCCTCGCTAAACAGATCCTTTCCATGCCGATCATAGTCCTCAAGAAGGATGAAAATGGTGGCATAGGCAATAAACAAAGCCATCATACTCAGCCACATTTTGCGGCCTTCACTTAACTTTTTCATGCGTCAAAACAATAGCCAAATCCGTGGCGGGCGATAATGTGGTGGGCATAGTTGCCCAATTTCTTACGCAGGCGGGTGATGTTCACGTCCACTGCGCGGTCGGTGACGACTACACCCAGTGGCCAGGCACCCTCGATGAGTTGTGTTCGCGATAGCACATGTCCACGCTCGCGCATGAGCAGGTGCAACAGGTCAAACTCGGTCTTGGTAAGCATCACCTTCTTGCCGTCGGTGCTTACCGTCTGATGTTCGATATCCATGACCAGGCCTTTGTGCGTGAGTATGGAAGAGGAGGTGGTGCGTGCCAGTACTGCCTTGACGCGCGCCAGCATCTCTCGCAGCGAGAAGGGCTTGGTGATATAGTCGTCGGCACCCAATGTAAAGCCACGCAACAGGTCCTCCTCGGTGTCCTTGGCTGTAATGAAGATGATAGGCAGGCGCGCAGTCTCGGGCTTATGGCGCAGGTACTCGGCCAGTTCAAAGCCCGACATGCCATCCATCATCACATCGAGTAGCAGCAGGTCGTGGGTGGCAAGGTCGAGTCGCAGTGCCTCTTCGGCCGAATGCGCAATGCTTACCTCATAGCCGGCCAATTCAAGATTGACCCTCAGTATCTCGCACAAGTCATGCTCGTCATCTATGACTATTATCCGTTTCATGTCGCAAAGATAGCACTTTTTTGAATGAGTTGTTCACTTGAGGTTGTACCTTGCCTCAACGGCATTGATGATGTAGTCACCTAGCTTCTCGCATTCTTTGATTAGGGCAACGTAGATGGTGCCCATACCATAGTTGTACACGTGATTGTTGACGTCATCTAGGTTAAGTCGAAGGAATTCCTGGCAATGGCGGTCGATGTCGGCTTCAATGGCATAACTGTCGCTGATGCTGTAGTCTTCCTTGGGGCCATGCATGATGAGTGACATCTGCGACATGGCGTGGTCGCAAAGGTCGAGCATCAGAGAAAGGTGAGACAACATAGCCTCGCTGAATACCTCCTTCTGGTCGAGGCGACGCTTCAACGTGCGAGCCAAGTTGAAGCATGAGTCGCCGATACTCTCCAACTCACCGATTTCGCGCATCATGTTGCGAATCTTTATCTTGGTGTCATCGCTCAAGTGAGCTGAACTCACCTGCTCCAGGTAGTGGGCAATTTCTATCTCCATCTTGTCGGACATCTCTTCATACTTGTTTACGCGTTCGTAAGTTTCGTCAAACTTGTTGTTGTCATGCTCATTGACCATGCCGCTTACTAGGTTAAGCATTGTATGCATGCGCTCGGTAAACACGGTAATCTCCTTTTGCGCTTGCAACACCGAGATTTCGGGTGTACGCATGATGCCGGCATGGATGTACTGCAAGCTGAACTCCTCATCTTCGGGTGAGGCCTTGCCCTTAACTAGCCAACAACATAGGCGCTCAATTTGCGGAATGAAACCAATGAGAATCAATGTGTTAGATACATTAAACATCGTGTGGAACGTAGCCAAGACAAAAGATAGTTTCACCGGGCTTTGCTGGGCACTCATCGCATCAAGGCCCACAATTGAGCAGGCAAGGTCGACCATGGGAAAGAACAAGCACATCACCCATGCAACACCTATCGTGTTGAATGTCAAGTGGGCTACTGCCGCACGCCGTGCTTGAGTATTTCCCGACAGAGCGGCAAGAAGCGCGGTGAACGTGGTGCCAATATTTTCACCCAACACCAGTGCAACACCTTGGTAGATACTCATTACTCCACTGGTGCATAGCACCATGGTGATGGCCATGACGGCTGCCGATGATTGGGCAATGATGGTGAGTACGGTGCCGATGACTAAAAATAGCAGGATAGTCAGGTAACTCGATGAGTCAAACGACGAGAAGAAAGCCACTACCGATGGGTTGTGTGCCAAGTCCAATTCTTTGCCTGTCATCGATAATACACCTAGCGAGAAAAACAGAAGCGCTACACCGAAAAGTAGGTCACCCACTAGCCGGCGACTACGGATGTGGATCAGAATGACGGCTATTAAGAACAGGGGCCATACCACGTTGGTGACGTTGAACGAGAAGCCTGCCGACATGATCCATGCCGTTAAGGTGGTGCCAATGTTAGCGCCCATGATCACGCTGATAGACTGTGCCAGTGATAACAAGCCAGCGTTGACAAACGACACAGTCATGACCGTTGTTGCCGATGATGACTGCGCTGCCAATGTAATCAATATGCCCGTGAGAACACCCGTGAAACGGTTGGTGGTCATTGCACCCAGCACATGGCGCAGTTGCGGACCGGTCATCTTTTGCAGTGCCTCGCTCATGGTCTTCATGCCAAAGATAAGAAGCGCAAGTGCCCCCGTCATCTTCAGCGAAATCATTAGATAACTTGATTCCATATATAGATTCGTTTTTTCGCTTTTTAGACCGCAAAGGTACTGACATCACATCGTACAACTGCCGTTTTTGCTGTTACAATACAATTACAATTGTAAAGTTGAGTACCGCGAAATGTTAAAAAACGGGGTTTTGGCGAAAAAAATCTCCATTCTCAATTCTCAATTCTCAATTAATTACTATCTTTGCAGCCGAAAAATTGAAAGGAGGTTTGTGAGAACCTAGCTAAAAGACTGATAACAAACATATAACCTATGGTGTGCGGCCCTTCTGCCTGGCCGCCGCGTTGTGCGTCAAGACCGCAGAGACTGCGGCAAGGCACAATAAGTTAAGGTGGAACCCCATTCACATTGTGGCATCTTGTATGCAAGGCACTCCGTGCAGGAGGGCCAGCAGTCGTGCCCGCCGAATGATATCAAATAAATAACAACTATAATTTTCTAAATTCAAACAACAATTATGATTATTGTACCCGTAAAGGAAGGCGAGAACATCGAACGCGCCCTGAAGAAATTCAAACGTAAATATGAGAAGACTGGTATCGTTAAGGAGCTCCGCGCTCGCCAGGCCTTCCAGAAACCCTCGGTGACCAACCGCAAGAAGATGATGAAGGCTGTCTACGTGCAGCAGCTGCGCAACGCCGAGGAGTAATCTCCCGCCTAGATCATTACAAAAAAACAACAAGCTCCCCGCGCCAGGATGGTGCGGGGAGTTGTTGTCTCTAGAGTTTAGCTAAGGACTAAAGCCTAAAGTCTAAAGCCTAAAAAGAAATCATTATTTGTCCTTGCGGGTCTTTTCGAGCTGGCTCTTGAGGGCGTCGATGCACAGGTCGATGGCCTCCTCGAAGGTGTCTGCAGTCTTCGACGCGTACAGGTCCTCCTGGCGCGGCATGAGCAACTTGACCGAGGCTTCCTTGTTCATCGCCGTCTCAGGCTTGACGACCTTCAGGTTGACCTCTACGTCGTTAATCATCTCGTTGTGCTTGACCAGCTTCTCAACTTTCTTGTTGATGAACAGCTGTAGCTTTTCGGTTGCATCGAAGTGGATAGCTTGGATCTTGATTTCCATATTAACCTCCTTTTTTAAGCGCCCGCGGATGGGCAAGTTTGTAATGTGTTTTAAGTTCGCTGAGCGTGATGTGGGTGTAGACTTGCGTCGCTGCTAGCGACTCGTGACCCAGTAGCTCCTTGACGCTGGTGATGTCGGCTCCGTCGTTGAGCATTGCGCTGGCAAACGAGTGGCGTAGCACGTGCGGACTCAGTTGGTCGCCACCGCCCACCTGTTGCAGGGCACTGTGCACCACGCGGTAGACTAGGGCAGGGTAGAGCGGTTTGCCGTTGTGGCGCACAAAAAACAGTTCGCATTGTCCCACCTGTTCTTGCCTTACCCGACGGTATCGCTCGACCCATGTCGCCAACTCGGGGCCGAAGGGTACGATGCGGTCTTTATCGCGCTTGCCGTGTACCCTGAGCTGACATGTGCGGGTGTCGACGGCAGCATCCAACAGACCCATTAGCTCGGCACGGCGCAAACCGGCGCTATAAAACATCAGCAGCATCAAATGGTTGCGCACCTCGTCAAAGTCCTGGTCGTCGACTGGTCCGTTGAGCAGCTGGTCTAGGTTCTGAGGCCGCAACACGTGTGGCAGCTGTTTGGGCAGGCGTGCCAACTCGATGTCGGCCGCTGGGTTCTGCTCCGCCATGCTGCGCCGCATGAGCCACTTGTAGAAGGCTCGCAGCGACTGCACCTTGCGTCGCAGTGTGCGCGCGCTGTCGCCAAGCGACGATCGCTGCACCAACCACGCTCTCACATCATTGACGGTGACCGAAGCCAGGTCCAATTCATCCTCACCAGCCAGGAACTGGGCAAACTGCTCAAGGTCGTTGCGGTAGCTCTCTATCGTCAGCGCGGCGCGGTTTTGCTCAAGCCGTTGGTGTGTTAGAAACTGGTCTATCGTGCATTCGCTCATCGTTAATGAGAGTGGCATTTCTTCACTCGCAACGAAGATACGAACTTTTTTTGACTCCACCAAATTTTTTGGGAAAAAACCGACTTTTTTTAGATATTTAAAGTGGAGAATTGTGAATAGGACCGATTTGTAGGCAATCACACGCCCTGCCTCGTTGCTGTCGGGCCTGGGCTTTACACTCAGGCCGAATGACGGGCGAACGGCCAGATTTTTTATGATTACGGCAGGCAGTAAGTCCCCTTTTCCAGGTCTCCATACCCTGCTCCATTATATTATAATAAGGTGTAACTGCCAAAAAGTGCCTTTTTCAGGCAAAAAAGCGTTTTTTTTGAAAAAAAAGTTCAGAAAGTTTTGCCAGTTCAAAAAATGGCAGTATCTTTGCACCCGCAAAACGAGTTCAACCTGTCGGTTCGTTTCGCGAGCAAGCGCCTCTTTAGCTCAGTTGGCCAGAGCACGTGATTTGTAATCTCGGGGTCGTTGGTTCGAATCCGACAAGAGGCTCCAAGACATGTTGGGTAGATTCCAGAGTGGCCAAATGGGGCAGACTGTAAATCTGCTGCGTCATCGCTTCGGTGGTTCGAATCCATCTCTACCCACTCAACTTTGCGGAAGTAGCTCAGTCGATAGAGCATCAGCCTTCCAAGCTGAGGGCCGCGGGTTTGAATCCCGTCTTCCGCTCAAAACAGTATTGCCTATGTAGCTCAGGGGTAGAGCACTTCCTTGGTAAGGAAGAGGTCGCGGGTTCAAATCCCGCCATCGGCTCAAATGACATATCAGACGCTTCGCCTCTCAATGATTGCGAGTTAATCGGCTCACTGGGGGCGAAGACTAATATGCAGTATAGTGAAATAAAATCATTTAAAATTCCACAAATAGTAACTAAAGTTATGGCAAAAGAGAAATTCGAAAGATCAAAGCCGCATGTGAACATCGGTACGATCGGTCACGTTGACCACGGTAAGACCACCTTGACCGCAGCCATCACCACCGTGCTTGCTAAGCAGGGTAACATTGATGCCTCTAGCGTTCGTTCGTTCGACTCGATCGACAACGCTCCCGAGGAGAAGGAGCGCGGTATCACTATCAACACCGCTCACGTCGAGTATGAGACTGCTAACCGCCACTATGCACACGTTGACTGCCCGGGCCACGCTGACTATGTGAAGAACATGGTTACTGGTGCCGCTCAGATGGACGGTGCAATTGTCGTGGTTGCTGCTACCGACGGTGTGATGCCCCAGACTGCCGAGCACATCCTGCTCGCTCGTCAGGTGAACGTCCCCCGTCTGGTGATCTTCCTGAACAAGTGCGACGCTCCCGATGTTGACGAGGAGATGATCGAGCTCGTGGAGATGGATGTCCGC
>JAEEVE010000301.1 GCA_016290765.1 Muribaculaceae bacterium | reverse complement strand
GATTTACAAGTCCTGTGCTTGTGCCGCAAGAGCCAAGCATAGGGCTTGTTTCGTGCTGTGAATGAAAAAAATGTAGCATGATATATAATTTTTCTCGCGTGCGTGCGTTATATAGGAGTAACATAGAATGAAAGAACGTAAAATATAGATTTCAAACCAACAAAATGAAAGCAAAACTTTTGATTTCTTCGTTGCTGTTGGGAACTGCGATCCTCGCTATAGCCAAGGGGGATCCTGTTCTTATGACCATCAACGGCAAAGACATCAAACTCTCTGAGTTTGAGTACCTTTATCACAAGAACAATCAGCAACAGGTCGAGAAAGAGACCCTCGAGCAGTACATCGACCGATTTGTGCTTTATAAGCAGAAGGTCGCTGATGCCGAGGCGGCAGGCATTGACACAACCGAAGTCTTCCGCAAGGAATTTGAGGGTTACCAGAAGGATCTTGCTACCCCCTATATGGTTGAAGACACGACTTATCACTGGCAGATGGTAGCAGAGGCCTATGACCGTTACAAGAAAGAAATCGATATTGACCACTTCATGCTTCCGTTAGGCACATCGGTTGCGGCAACGCAGGCTAGTATGAACCGCATGGACAGCATCCGCAACTGTGTCCTCGCTGGTGAGGATTGGGAGGCCCTGGTGGGTCAGTATTCCAGTGATCCTTCCAAGGCACGCAACAATGGCCACTATGGCTTTGTCAGTGCTGGAATGTTCCCCTATTCGTTTGAGAACGAGGTCTATAATACCGCTATCGGCAATGTGTCAGAGCCTTTCAAGACACCCTTTGGTGTCCACATGATTCGTGTCAACAATGTGCGCGACCGTAACGATGTCCATGCCAAGCACATCCTCAAGCTCTTCCCGCAGAATGCCACCGATGAGCAGAAAGCAGTGTGCAAGCAGCAGATAGATTCCATCTATAACCTCTTGAAGGCTGGTGCCAACTTTGAGGAAATGGCCAAGGCTGAGTCTCAGGATGGTAGTGCCCGCAATGGCGGTGAGCTCGGCTGGTTTGGCCGTGGCCGCATGGTGCAGCCCTTTGAGGATATCGCCTTCAGCCTTGCTGACGGTGAAATCAGTGAACCTTTTGCCACCAAGTTCGGCTACCACATCATCAAGAAGGTGGGTCATGGTGTTGCCCCCCTCAGTGAGGTTCGTCCCAATATCGAGAACGCCATCAGCCGTGACGAGCGTGCTACCCTGATCAAGGAACGCCGCTTGAGCGACTTGAAGAACAAGTACGGTTATCGTTTGAATCCCGCTTTTGAAAAATACTTGACTGACAGGTTCGCCGAGAATGGCAACAGGTATGACTCGACTTTCATCGCCAACAACATCAAGGGCTGTACGATGCCGATGTTTACCTATGGTGGCAAGCAGTCAGTTGCTGTGAAGGAATTGGAGAAGCAGCTTAATCCCAAGACTCGCTTCGTCAGAGTTGACGATGCTAAGTCCTATATCCTCAAGAGCGTGGAGCCTCTTGCTGAGAAGGCTCTGACCGACTACCATGCCCGCGAGCTGGTGAAGAGCAATCCCGAGTATCGCAACCTGCTCAACGAGTATCGTGACGGTATGATGCTGTTCGAGATCAGCAACCGCCGCGTCTGGAAGGCCGCCAACAAGGACACCGTGGGTCTGGAGAACTATTTCGCCGACCACCGTGCCAACTACAACTGGGATGAGCCCCACTTCAAGGGTATCATCCTCAGTGCTAAGAACGACAGCGTTTTGAACCTTGTCAAGGCTGATGCATTGACAATGTCGAGCGACACTCTGACCGACGGCCTCCATCACAAGTACGGTAGCGACATCCGCATGGAGCGCATGGTGGTCAAGAAGGGTGAGAACGCGCTGGCCGACTATCTGGCCTTCCACGAGGGTGAAAAGCCCGAGCGCAAGGGATATGAAGAGTTTATTATTCTTGAGGGTGGCGTCATTGCCCAGCCCGAGGAAATGGCCGATGTGCGCGGTGCTGTCACCAGCGACTACCAGGACGTACTGGAGCAGCGCTGGAAAGAGGAGCTCGCCCGCAAGTATCCTGCCAAAATCAACAAGAAAGTCTTGAAGCAAGTAAAGTAAATCAATCGTTTTGAAATAACGGGAATCCCGCATGTCCATTATTGTACACGCGGGATTCTTTTTAAAGGAATAGCATTAACTTGATAACCAAAATGTATATGAAAAGAATTACAGTGTTTACTCTGTTGTGCCTCGGGACTTTAATTGCCTTGAAGGCACAAGTGAACCCTGCTGTTCAGGTGCAGGAACTGGAATTGAGCAACGGCATGAAGGTGTGGCTCAATGTGGACCACAGCCAGCCCAAGGTGTTCGGTGCCGTGGTTGTTGGTGCCGGAGCGGTGGATTGCCCCGACACGGGTATCGCCCACTACTTTGAACACATCATGTTCAAGGGGACCGATGAGTTGGGCACCGTAGATTATGCAGCCGAGAAGGTTTTCTTGGACTCGATCTCGATGAAATATGACGAGATGTCGCGCACGACCGACGTGAAGGCACGCAAGACCATACAGCATGACATCAATCAGTTGAACATCAAGGCATCGCAATATGCTATCCCCAACGAGTTCAACCGCCTGATTACCAAGTATGGAGGTTCGGATTTGAATGCCGGTACATCTTACGATTTCACCTTTTATCACAACACTTTCTCGCCTCAGTTCATCGAGCAGTGGTGTGAGCTGAACAGCCATCGCCTCGTGCATCCCGTTTTCCGCCTTTTCCAGGGCGAGTTGGAGACAGTCTACGAGGAAAAGAACATGTACAGTGACGATCCCGCCTCGATGATGCTTGAACAGATTTCGAGCAAGTTCTTCGCAGGCACCCCGTACGCTTATCCCATTGTCGGTAGCACCGAAAACCTGAAGAATCCGCGCCAGTCCGATATGGAGGCGTTCTACAAGAAATATTATGTGGCATCCAACATGGGTCTGATCCTCTCGGGCGATATCAATCCCGAGACGTTGATGCCCGTTCTGGAGCGTACCTTCGGC
>JAEEVE010000300.1 GCA_016290765.1 Muribaculaceae bacterium | reverse complement strand
CACGGTTTAAAATGGTTTTTAATCAGTTAATAGAGTTATTAATTGTTGGTTAGTTAAGTTCAGTATCCATTGACCGGCGTCACAGCAGTCAAGGGCGGCACATAGTGCCTGGGTGGAGAGCTTCACACCACGCAGCCTGGTGAGCATGGCTTCACGGGCATCACACAGCGGGAGGAAATCGCCCGTCAGGTGCAGGTCGTGGATGGTCTCATGCTTGAGTTCAACATTCACGTTGACAGTCCCCACGCCCTCGATGCGTCTGCCCTTGGTCACCTCGCAACGCGGGTCGTTGCCCATCAGGAACGATGGCTCCAGATAGGGTAGTGTGAGGCGCTCAATCTCTTTGACATCATCGGCAGTCAGCAGTATTTCTCCGTCACACAAGGTCTCGCGCACATGGCGTTTAAAAACCTCAATGTCCATCGACAAGTGCTCGCTCAGCGTCGTGATGTGGCTTCGTACCGACTGAACGCCCTTGCTTGTCAACTTCTCACGCGACGGCGTGATGGCGTGAAGCATGTGCTCCATGTTGGTGTCAAAGAGCATGGTGCCATGGACGATGCTGCGGCCCGGAATGTGGTAGAACGCGTTGCCGCTCACCTTGCGGCCGTCGATGAGCACATCGTTGCGGTCACTGGCGGTGGCATTGAGACCTAGCCCTTGCAACATCGTTGCCACAGCATTGGTGTAGCGTGTGAATGTTGTCTGCACCTCATCGCTACGGGTGATGTAGCTGAACATGATGTTGTCTTGGTCGGCATATACACAGCCGCCTCCGCTGCGCCGGCGATAGAAGGCGATGCCGTGTTCACGGCAATAATCCACATTCACCTCGCTTGCAATCAGCTGGTTGCGACCGAAAATTACCGTCGGTTCCACCTGCCAGAGAAAGAAGATATCATCCTCTTCAATGATACGTGCAGCAAACTCCTCCATTGCTAGATAGAACGGAAGAATTCGTGTCGCATTGTCAGGCAGACTCAGATATTTCATCATGTCTCTTTAAATCAACTGCAAAGTTAATCTAAATCCCTCACATTATAAAATAATAAATAATAATATTTATTAAATCCCATAATTCCCCTGTTTGGTTACCCCTCAAAAAAAGGGGCTGCTGCATTATCGCAGCCCCCTCTTTTGTGCTCACTGGAGTTGCCCCCCTGTTGTCCTGTTACGTGGGCGGCGGCATAGCCGCCGTAATGATCAATAGCACTTGATGCGGTACATGAAGCCAAGCTCCACACGGTTGGTATTGTAGTCCTTGAGTCCGCTGAATTGATTGAAATCATACTTGTGTCCCAGATAAGCCAGGAAAACGCGGAAATCCAGCTTCTTGGGCATTGGCCAATACTCAATACTGCCCAGATAACCAATGGATTTGCGGTAGTTATGCAGGTCTGATATCTTGGCAATACTTGTTGTCTCATAGGTTCCCTTGAGCATCAGATTCCATTTGGGCGCGAACTGCCAGTTCATCTTGGCGATGAAAGTGTGGCTATGCACCTTGCCCAGGTGGGTGGAACCCGGGGCAATCATATTCTGAAGGTCGGTCGTGGCATAGTGCAGGCGGTCCACGTCGTCCCACTCGCCGAAGTAGTCAAAATACAATTGGTAATTCGATAGATTCAGTCGCTGGCCCAAGGTGATCATGCGGCTGTATTTGTGCTTGGCTTGGGTCTGGAGACCCCATGCCCATCGGGTTTGCAACTGATTCTGCAAGAAATTGCCATTCCAGTTGATGATATAGGTGAACGGGGCGCGGCTGCGGCTTAGCTTCTCCGGCTGCTGCAGGTCGCTGGTGACAATCTGCGGGTCTTCTCCCAGATCCTCGGTGAATGAGCCATTATAACTGTTGGTGATCTGGACTGCGACTTCCTGGGAGGGGATGGGACGATAGCTCACCATAGCGCCTGCCATGAAGATGTCCATCATGTCGATGAGGTCACTGTAACGGTAGATTTCCATGGGGTTCTGGTCATATTCAAATCCACCCCATATTTGGCACAACTTACCGGCTGCGATATCGACTTTCTCGCTGGGACGATAACCCACCATCATGATGTCGGTCGCCTTGGCAAAGCGGTCAAGGCCCTTTGCTGTCTGGTTGCTGTTGAAACGGTGACGGATGCGATAGAACACCTTGGGAGTAATGTCGCCCTTGATGTCAAGTCGCAGGTCGCGGCACACAAATTTTGAGTCCCACTCGCCGTGGTTGGCGTCCTCGGCCACCAGGCTGGATGCAAAATTGATGTGGAAATTAAATGCGTCGGTCTTCTTCTCCAGGTTGAAGATGCGCTCGGCGAGCGACTCGGTGTCGTCGTTCTCGTCACCACCCATACGTGTGTTGTTACCCTGCGCCATGGCACTCATTCCCAACAGGATAGCACACAAGGCGAGCAGCATAGATTTCTTTGTCATTGCAGTTTTCGTGATATGGTTTCTAAAATTGGCTGCAAAATTACTCCAAAACTATGCCTCCACCAAATAAAAGCCTCTCGTTTTTAGTAATTAGCCTGTTTTTTCAGGGCTTCACATGGGCATAGACAATGCGCTGCCTTTTCCATGTATAGGTGATATGGAGGGTGCCGTCGGTGGGGTCGACGACGACGGCAGGGTAGGAGAACTCGCTGCCGGGCTCATGGTCGAGGGTGACGAGTTTGTTCCAGTAGATGCCGTCCATGCTGATGGCAACATCTATCGGTGTGCGTGGATCGCGGTAGTCGCCCAGGATAGATTCCACGGGATTATAGACCAGAGCGTGGAGGGTGGGGTGGACGGTTACCGCATCGGTGCCCGAGCAGTTGTTGGGGATGTCGGTCAGTTCTACACGGCTCCAGGTCTCTCCTTCGTCGTGGGAATAGGATGTGGCAAGTTTCCCGTTCTGGGTGCGGCACAGCACCTGCAACGTGCCGTCGGCAAGACGGATGATGGAGGGCTGGATGGCGCCGATGGGAGCGATAGTGCCGGGATTTTGCAACGAGGGAGCCGGTGCGGTCTCAATAGCTGGAGTCTTGTGCCACTGGTGGTTAACAAGGTCGTA
>JAEEVE010000044.1 GCA_016290765.1 Muribaculaceae bacterium | reverse complement strand
TGACAGGCTGCAACAGTGGCAACGACTGCTCCATTGCATAGCGCTTTACATCGCTTTGGATCATGTGGTGGCCACGACCGCCAATCTTGTCGGGCATCGTCACCACACCCACAATATTGTATCCACCCTCGACGAGCCGTCGCAAACTCTCGACGGCAAAATCGGGTGTGCCAAAAAACACGATTCTTAAATCTTCCTTGGTCATTATCAATTAACGAGAAAAAAGCTCTTAATTATTGTGTTTTGCTTCTTATTCCCCCATTTGGGGGTTAGGGGGACATCCATTTAACTGTATTGTTGCAGCATCTGGCGGTAAGCATTGAATATCTTGGACTTGGACACGAAACCCACATATCGGCCGTCGGTGTCGACCACGGGCAAGTTCCATGCTTGGCTTTGCTCAAATGCGTTCATTACCTGCTCCATAGGCGTGTCCTTAAGTACCTTATATGAGGTTTCGGTCATAAACTGGTGGACAAAGATGCGGCGGTACAAATCAGGGCGGAACATGATGTTGCGGATGTCGTCAAGCTGTACTACGCCCACAAGCACACCCTCTTTGTCGGTGACAGGAAACAGATTGCGGTTGCTTTGCGCGATGATGTCGACCATCTGTTTCAGACTCATTGACGGGTGAACCGTGGCAAAATCGGTCTCGATGACACTATCCATGCTCAACAGGGTGAGCACACTCTGGTCCTTTTCGTGGGTGAGAACCTCGCCGCGCTGCGCCAATCGGCGCGCGTAAATGCCGTAGGGGGTAAACATGCGCGATGTGCCGTAGCTGATGGCAGAAACAATGAGCAGCGGCAGGAACAGATCATAGCCGCCCGTCATTTCGGCAGTGAGGAAGATGGCCATCAACGGGGCATGCATGACACCCGCCATCACGCCCGCCATGCCCATTAGGGCGAAGTTCTTGATGGATAGTGGCATATCGGCGCTGACTATGCCTGTCTGATTGAACAGGTAGGCAAAGAAGAATCCTGCCATGCAGCCCACATAGAGTGATGGGGCGAACGTGCCACCCACACCTCCGGCGCCATTAGTGGCGGCGGTCGCCAAGCCCTTCATGGCGCCTAGCATAAACACAAACAGCAATACACACCACACTGTGTCGCGATATCCGTAGAACAGGCTATTGTCAAATATCTCGCTCACTTCGCCGTTGAGCAGATGAGTAATGGCACCATAGCCTTCGCCGTAAAGTGGAGGAAGCAAGAAAATGAGCACACTCAGCGTTAATGCTCCGATGACATAGCGTACGCGGGCATTGGTGACACGCTTGAACATTGACTCCATGGCGCCAACCGTACTCGAGAAGTAGAGTGAGACAAAGCCACAGAAAACACCTAGCAACACCACAAAGGGGATGCGACGGGCAAAGAACGGCTCGCTTTGGGAGAAAAAGAATTCGACATTATAGCCAGTGAAGACATAGGCCACAGTGGCACCACACACCGATGCCAAAATTAGTGGCATGGCACGCTTTGCGGTAAGGTCGAGCATGAGAACTTCGATGGTGAATAGCACACCAGCAATGGGGGCCTTGAAGATGCCTGCGATACCCGCTGCAGCACCACAACCTACCAACAACATCATCGTTTGAGGAGATAAGTGGAACAGCCTTCCAAGGTTCGACCCGATAGCGGCACCTGTGAACACGATGGGACCCTCGGCCCCCACCGATCCACCAAAGCCGATAGTCATCGACGATGCCACAAGTGAGGCATACATGTTCTTCACCTTCAACCGGCTCTTCTTCAAAGCGATAGCATATAGAACGCGCGTCACACCATGCGAGATGTTATCACGCACCAGATACCGCACATATAGTGCGCTCAACAAGATGCCTACAGCGGGGAAAACGAGGTACTGCCAGTTGGCTTGTGTGGCATGGACGGTGCTTTCGACAAGGTGGCCGATAAGCCCAATGAGGAACTTGAGAAGTACAGCGGCAAGGCCGGCAGCAACTCCCACCAACAACGCCAACAGCGCCACAAAATTGCGCTCACTCAAGTGGCGTTCACGCCAAGCATGCACACGCTGTGTCCACATAGTTACATTCCCTTTCCTGTGACTATGGTCTTGATGGTGTAGACCATGATTTTAAAGTCGTTAAGCAAGGTCATGTTCTCTAGGTACAGCAGGTCGTAGCGCAATCGCTCGACCATCTGGTCGACATTCTGGGCATAGCCGAACTTGACCATTCCCAGTGAGGTAATGCCAGGCCGAACCTGGTGTAGCAGTGCGTAAGATGGCGCACGCTTGATGATTTGCTCAATGTAAAATTGTCGTTCGGGACGTGGCCCGACAATGGCCATATCGCCCTTGATGACGTTCCAGAATTGCGGCAACTCATCAATGCGGTACTTGCGTATGAAACGTCCTACACGCGTCACGCGTGGGTCATCGTCGGTAGTCAACTGCGGTCCGCTACCATTCTCGGCGTCCTTGCGCATCGAACGGAACTTGTGGATAAAGAACGGGATGTTGTGCAGCCCAATTCGTTCCTGGCTGTAGAATACCGGTCCAGGAGAGTCAATCTTGATGGCGATGGCTATAGCAAGAAATAGAGGCGACAGCAAGATGAGCACAAAGACCGAGATCAGAATGCCCAGCAAGCGCTTGATGTTCTTGGAACCCTCACTCATGCTGCTGCTTGAGATGTCGATCAACGGATCACCCACCATGTCGCTGATGCGAACCTTGGATAATGTAAGGCTCAGATGGTCGGGGATAATCTTGATGGGCAGGTTCAACTCAAACAGTTGGTTTACCGTATCGAGCACCGCCTCGCTCGTCTGGCGGGTAGGTACAACGATGAGTTCCTTGACATCATGTTCGCGGCATGCATCTTTGATTTCGGCCAGTGTGTAGCATGGAAGCGACATGTCCTTCACATTGTTCTCGCCTGGTATGCTCACATAACCCACAATCTTGTAGCCCAGCGAATGAGGCATTGAATCGAGTTTGTTGCCGAAAGCCACCCCAGCAGCGCCGCGGCCAATAATAAGCGTGTTAAAGCTCCAGCGCCGCGACTTGATCATGCGTGATGTGTAGCTAGTGAATGCGCATCGAACCAAGTAGACCACCACAAACAATATGCCCCATAGCAGAGCAATCATCTCGTAGTTGAGGCGACGGCGGGGCGAGGTGTCATTGATTAACGCTAGGAAGAAGATGAGCAGTGTAATGACGCCTGCGCTCCACAAGGTGGTAAAGAATTCTTGCAAACGAGACTTGTGGAAAACATCATTGTAGTAGCCCGACAGGTAGTAGACTGCCATCATCAGAAGCGGGAACAGAATCTGGCCAGAAAGCACGACAGGCGATGACAAGAACAACCCCAGCGAGTTGAAACCGCTGTGGATGGGGTCGAGCAAATAGCGTATGCAGTTGTAGCAGAACCATGCCACATTCGACGACAGAAAATCGCCAAGTACATACTTGATACGTTGTTTGTTCTCGTTAATCACTGCCTTATCTGATAATTTTAAAAGTGCCATCGCCACGCAACAGGATGATGTTGCTGGCCGTGTGAGGAGTCTTGTCGTTTTGACGATAGCCGACTACATAGTCAACACCTGTCTTGATGTCATCGCTGACCTCGTCGAAGTTGTGGGCCGTGGTGGCACCACTGACATTGGCGCTTGTTGATACGATGGGGCGACCGAAACGTTGGCACAGCTGGTGTGAGAATTCCTCGCGCGATACGCGGATGCCCACACTGTCGTTCTCGCCCAGCAGATTCGGTGCTAGGTTGTAGGCCCCCTCGTAAATCAAGGTCAGTGGCTTGACCGCGACGCCCATCAGTTCGTAAGCCATCTCGGGCACGTCGACAACATAGTGATCAAGGTGCTCCTCGCTGTCGAGTAGCACAATCAGTGCCTTGTTGTCGGCGCGGCGCTTTAGCTGATAGACGCGTTGGACAGCATCGGCATTGGTAGCATCGCAGCCAATACCCCAGATGGTGTCGGTGGGGTAGAGGATGAGTCCTCCATGTCGCAACACCTCGATGCAGGCCTCAATATCTTTTTCAAACTCCTTCATTTTATCGCTTGATCGATGCCCTTTTTGGCATACAAACAACAAAGGTACGGCTATTTGCTCGATTAGAAAAGTATTTTCACAAAAATTTGTTATTTATCTTTAAACTTTGACCGTTTTGCGGTATCAAATGAGTAACTTTGCACCCAAATTTGGTACGATAACACAATATACGTAATGAAGAAAATGATGACACTGATGGCTTTTGTTGCCATCGCGTTGACAGCAGTCATGCCTGCCCATGCACGTAAAAAGGCTGCCACTAAGTCGAACACCCAGGTTGTTTACACTGGCGAGATCGCAAAGAAGGTGATTGGTTACAATGGTACAACGCCACTTAACATCACTATCAACAAGGGCAAAATCGAAAAAATCGAGGCCCTGCCCAACCAGGAGGATCCTAATTACCTGAAGCGTGCCACCAAAAAGGTGTTCGCACAGTATGAGGGACTGACTGTTGCCGAGGCACTTAAGCTAAAACCTGATGTGGCTACTGGTGCAACCTACACTAGCGAGGCGCTGATTAAGAACATCCAGATGGGACTCAAGCAGGCTAAAGCTGAAAAGCCCAAAAAATCTGCTTCGAAGAAGTCGGGTAGCAAGAAGCGTAGTCATTGATTGTGATCCAGAATTGACAAAGTGCGCTCGGGAATGACGATGCGCACTTTTTTGTTTATTGTATTTGGCTATGTCTTGTTTTTATAGTACCTTTGTAATCAAGTAAGACCTCTATATATAATAAGGAGTTGTAAAAGATTATGGATTTTATTAAGACCGAGATTGACGGCGTGTGGGTCATCCAGCCCAAGCGATATGGCGATGCGCGAGGCTACTTTGCCGAGACTTATCGTCAAGACCTGTTCGACAAGCATATTGGGCGGGTAGAGTTCATTCAAGACAACGAGTCGTTTTCGACACGCGGCGTGCTGCGTGGCTTGCATTTTCAGAAAGGTGAGTGGAGCCAAGCCAAGTTGGTGCGTGTGTCGCAGGGTACGGTCGTCGATGTGTGTGTGGACCTCCGCGCCGACAGCCCAACATTTGGTAAGAGCGTGATGCGTGAGCTCAGCGCCGACTCAGGTTGCATGTTGTTCGTCCCGCGCGGCTTTGCCCACGGCTTTCTGGTGCTGAGCGACGTGGCACAGTTCCAATACAAGGTTGACAACGTGTATGCGCCGCAGGCCGAGGCCACACTGGCATGGGATGACCCGGAGGTGGGCATCGCATGGCCCTTGCCCGAGGGCGGACCCCTGCTCAGCGAGAAGGATAAAAAAGGCGTTGCGTTAAAAGATGTTTATAGGTTTTAAATAAAACTAAAAACTATCAAATTCGGAAGTGACTGAATTTGTTGCAGTTAACAATGGTGCAGGGTGGCCAGACGGTCATTTTGCACCTTTCTTATATTGAAAATCTCAACAAAACATTTGTCAGTTAGACAATTAGTGTGTACCTTTGCATCGCTTTTTGTGGCTCAAAACCCCGTTGTCGTTCGCTAATCGGCTGATTAAGCGAGTGATAACTTTCTGTGGCGGCCTCAAATAGCTCGTTTTATTCACAATTAAAAACTAAAGTAAAAGAACTAAGATGCCTACAATTCAGCAATTAGTAAGAAAAGGCCGTACTTCGCTGGACAGCGCCAGCAAATCGCCCGCTCTGGATGCATGTCCTCAGCGTCGCGGTGTGTGCGTTCGTGTTTACACGACCACGCCTAAAAAGCCTAATTCGGCTATGCGTAAGGTCGCGCGTGTGCGTTTGACCAACGGTAAGGAAGTTAACTCGTACATCCCTGGTGAGGGACACAACCTGCAGGAGCACAGCATCGTGATGGTGCGCGGCGGACGTGTCAAGGACCTCCCCGGTGTGCGCTACCACATCGTGCGCGGTACGCTCGACACAGCAGGTGTAGCAGGCCGCACTCAGCGCCGCAGCAAGTATGGCGCCAAGCGTCCTAAGGCTTCGAAGAAGTAATCGAGAAAGCCAGCAGTGACGGACTTTTCACTTACTAAAAAGAAAAAACAAACAACAACACTTAGTTTTTGATTTATTGGTGACATTTAATGGTTGAGTAAATGGCTGCAGAGGCGGCCGTTGAAGAACAAAGACGAAGACAACCAAGCGGACAAAAACTACAATTACTGTAAAAAACAATGAGAAAGGCTAAGCCCAAAAAAAGGATCATTCTGCCCGATCCTAAGTTCGGTGATGTGCGCGTATCTAAGTTCGTGAATCACCTGATGTACGACGGAAAGAAGAACACGTCGTATCGTATCTTCTATAGCGCCCTCGAGATTGTGGGCAAGAAGATGGCCAGCGAGGAGAAGACCCCGCTCGAGATCTGGAAGCAGGCTTTGGAGAAAGTCACTCCGCAAGTCGAGGTGAAGAGCCGCCGCATTGGTGGCGCAACCTTCCAGGTACCTACCGAAATCCGTCCCGACCGCAAGGAGTCGGTTTCTATGAAGAATCTGATTATCTTCGCCCGCAAGCGCGGCGGCAAGACCATGGCTGACAAGCTGGCTGCCGAAATCATCGACGCATACAACGAGCAGGGTGGAGCCTTCAAGCGCAAAGAGGACATGCACCGCATGGCCGAGGCTAACCGCGCATTTGCTCACTTCAGATTCTGATACTAATAAAAGACACGGACCAAAACCTGACAATGACTGACGAGCAGCTCAAATATACACGCAACATCGGCATCATGGCTCACATCGACGCCGGCAAGACGACCACGTCCGAGCGAATCCTGTACTACACCGGACTGACACACAAGATCGGTGAAGTGCATGACGGCGCTGCTACCATGGACTGGATGGAGCAGGAGCAGGAGAGGGGTATCACCATCACCAGCGCTGCCACCACAGCCCATTGGAAGTATGACGGCGAGACCTACAAGGTCAACCTGATCGACACGCCGGGACACGTCGACTTTACCGTCGAGGTCGAGCGTTCGCTGAGGGTGCTGGACGGGGCAATCGCAACGTTCTGTGCCGTCGGTGGCGTTGAGCCGCAGTCCGAGACAGTGTGGCGTCAGGCCGACAAGTACAACGTGCCACGCATCGCCTATGTCAACAAGATGGACCGCTCGGGCGCCAACTTCTTAGAGGTTGCACGACAGATGCAGACCATCTTGGGAGCAAACCCGTGCCCCGTTAACCTGCCCATCGGCGCAGAGGAGAACTTCAAGGGAGTGGTCGACTTGATCACGATGAAGGCACTCTACTGGCACGATGAGACTATGGGAGCCGAGTACTCGGTCGAGGACATACCCGACGAGATGCTTGACGAGGCTCAGGAGTATCGCGATAAGATGCTGGAGATGGTCGCCGAGCATGACGACGATCTCATGACCAAGTACTTTGACGACCCCGACACCATCGAGCCTGGCGAGATTAAGCGCGCGCTGCGCAACGCCACCCTCAAGATGGACATCGTGCCCATGCTGTGTGGCAGCTCGTTCAAGAACAAGGGTGTACAGCCGTTGCTTGACGCTGTGTGCGCCTATCTGCCTAGCCCCACCGATGCTGCCGAGGTCTCGGGCCATGCCCTCAATGACCCTGACAAGGTGGAGCGCCGCCGACCACTGGTCGAGGAGCCGATGTGTGCGCTGGTGTTTAAGATCGCTACCGACCCCTATGTGGGACGACTGGTGTTCTTCCGCGTCTACTCGGGACAAATCGAAGCTGGCAGCTACGTCTTCAACAGCCGCTCGGGAAAGAAAGAGCGCATTTCGCGCTTGTTCCAGATGCACAGCAACCATCAGAACCCTATGGAGGTGATTGGATGCGGTGACATTGGTGCAGGAGTAGGCTTTAAGGATGTTCGCACGGGCGATACCTTGTGCAGCGAGAAGCACCCCATCGTGCTTGAGGCCATGGACTTCCCTGACCCAGTGCTGGGTATCGCTGTCGAGCCAAAGACTCAGAAGGACTTGGATCGCCTGGGTGTGGGCTTGCAAAAGCTAGCCGAGGAAGATCCGACCTTCCAGGTCGAGAGCAACGAGGAGACTGGCCAGACCATTATCCGAGGCATGGGCGAACTTCACCTGGATATCATTCTTGACCGCTTGCGTCGTGAGTTCAAGGTCGAGTGCAACCAGGGACGACCTCAGGTCGCTTACAAGGAGACCATCAGCCAGGCCGTGGAGCTGCGTGAAGTGTTCAAGAAGCAGACTGGCGGTCGCGGAAAGTTTGCCGATATCATCTGCCGTGTCGAACCGGTCGACCCCGACTTCGAGGGCTCGCTCCAGTTTGTCGATGAGGTCAAGGGTGGCGACATCCCCAAGGAGTACATTCCCGCCATTCAGAAGGGCTTCCAGAATGCTATGCGCAGCGGCGTGCTTGCCGGCTACCCGGTCGAACAGCTGAAGGTGACAGTGCTTGATGGCTCATACCACCCGGTTGATAGCGATCAACTGTCGTTCGAGCTGTGCGCCATGCAGGCCTTCCGCAATGCATGTGTCAAGGCCAAGCCAGTGCTGCTGGAGCCCATCATGAAGGTCGAGGTGGTTACACCCGAGGAGAATATGGGTGATGTAATCGGTGACCTGAACAAGCGTCGGGCCCAGGTCGAGGGCATGGAAAGCAGTCGTAGCGGAGCTCGCATCGTTAAGGCGAAGGCACCCCTTGCCGAAATGTTCGGCTATGTGACGGCACTGCGTACCATCACTAGCGGCCGTGCCACCAGCACAATGTCGTTCTCGCACTATGCCGAGGTCTCCCGACCCATCGCCGAGAAGGTGCTGGCCGAAAACTTTGGACGTGTCGATTTATTGAAATAAAGTTTTACAATTAAAAATATGAGCCAAAAAATTAGAATTAAACTGAAATCCTACGATCACAATCTGGTTGACAAGTCGGCCGAGAAGATCGTCAGGACCGTGAAGGCTACCGGCGCCGTGGTAAGCGGACCCATCCCCCTGCCCACCCACAAGCGCATCTTCACAGTGAACCGTTCGACTTTTGTCAACAAGAAGTCTCGTGAGCAATTCCAGCTGTCGGCCTACAAGCGCCTGATCGACATCTACAGCAGCACTGCCAAGACCGTCGACGCGCTGATGAAGCTCGAGCTGCCCAGCGGAGTTGAGGTAGAGATCAAGGTGTAATAACCGTGCAGAAGTTAATAACGATTCAAACAAGAGAGTTTTAAAAAACAAATCGTGTTTCAAACAATTCAAAGTAAAGAGAAATGCCAGGATTAATTGGAAAGAAAATCGGAATGACATCCGTTTTCAGTGCCGACGGCAAGAACGTGCCGTGCACTGTTATCGAAGTAGGTCCTTGTGTCGTTACTCAGGTCAAGACCGTTGAGACTGATGGTTATGAGGCTCTTCAGATCGGCTTTGTCGAGAAGAAGGACAAGCACACCACCAAGCCCGAGGCAGGTCATTTCAAGAAGGCCGGAGTGAAGCCGCAAAGATACTTGGCCGAGTTCAAAGGTTTTGAAGGTGAGCACAAGGCTGGTGAGACCATCACCGTTGAGTTCTTCAATGACGCCAACTTTGTTGACGTTGCTGGTGTGAGCAAGGGTAAGGGCTTCCAAGGTGTTGTCAAGCGTCATGGTTTCGGTGGCGTGGGACAGCGCACTCATGGTCAGCACAACCGCCTGCGCGCTCCCGGTTCGATTGGTGCCTGCTCTTATCCCGCACAGGTGTTCAAGGGCATGCGCATGGCCGGCCAGATGGGCAACAAGCGTTGCACCGTTCAAAATCTTCAAGTGATCAAAGTATTGCCCGAGAACAACCTGCTCATGGTTAAAGGCTCAATTCCGGGCAGCAAAGGTTCAATCGTTTTAATTGAGAAGTAATGGAACTCGCAGTTTATAACATTCAAGGACAGGACACTGGCCGCAAGGTGACCCTCAATGACGAAATCTTCGCCATCGAGAACCCCAGCGAGCACGCAGTGTACCTCGCCGTTAAGCAGTACCTGGCCAACCAGCGTCAGGGTACGCACAAGGCTAAAGAGAGAAGTGAAGTTTCGGGCTCGACCAAGAAGCTCGGTCGCCAGAAGGGTGGCGGCGGCGCTCGCCATGGCGATATCAACTCGCCTCTGCTGGTCGGTGGTGGCCGCGTCTTTGGACCTCGCCCCCGCAACTATAGCTTCAAACTGAACAAGAAGGTGAAGAACTTGGCCCGTCGTTCGGCCCTCACTTTCAAGGCACAGAACAACCAGATCATGGTCGTCGAGGATTTCAATTTTGATGCACCAAAGACCAAAGATTTCGTAAATATTGTTAAAAATCTGAAATTGGACGGTCAGAAAATCCTTCTCGTTTTGCCAGGTCAAAATGTTAATGTATTTTTGTCGGCTCGAAATTTGCCCGAGGCAAAAATCGTAACTGCTAGCGATATCAACACCTATCGTGTCCTGGACAATAAGATGGTTGTTGTTACCGAGAGCAGCGTTGATGTGCTTAATAATTTAAATTAATAAGGAGGAAATACAGATATGGCATACATGATCAAACCCGTTGTGACCGAGAAGGCCAACGGCATCAGCGAGAAGGGTAACCGTTACACCTTCAAGGTTTCCCCCGAAATGAGCAAGTCACAGATTGTCGCCCTTATCGAGGAACTCTACGACGTCAAGGTGACTGGCATCAGCACTATGAACTATGACGGCAAGAAGAAGCAGCGCTACACCAAGAGCGGTCTGCTCCGCGGCAAGGTGGCCGCCTTCAAGAAGGCCATCGTGACCGTTGCCGAAGGTCAAACTATCGATTTCTATAGCAATCTTTAATAAACTAAAATGGCAGTAAGAAAATTGAAGCCCACAACACCGGGGCAAAGACACAAGATTATTGGTACATTTGAGGAAATCACTGCCCGTGTACCAGAAAAGTCTCTTACGGTCGGTATGCGCTCAACCGGCGGTCGCAACAATCAAGGCCGCATGACCATGCGCTATCTGGGTGGCGGTCACAAGCGCCGTTACCGTTTCATCGACTTCAAGAGAAATAAGGACGGTGTGCCAGCTCGTGTAAAGAGCATCGAATACGACCCGAACCGTTCGGCTCGCATCGCCCTGCTCTACTACGCAGATGGCTATAAAGCTTACATCATTGCACCCAACGGCTTGCAGGTTGGCTCTACAGTTGAAAGCGGTGAGAACGTAGCCCCCGAAGTGGGAAACGCGCTTCCACTCAGTAACATTCCTGTTGGTACTTTAATTCACAACATCGAATTGCGCCCGGGACAGGGTGCAGCGATGGCTCGCAGCGCAGGAACCTTCGCACAGCTCACATCGCGTGAGGGTGACTACTGCATCGTCAAATTACCTTCGGGCGAGACCCGCAAGATCCTCTCGGCTTGCCGTGCTACTGTTGGAGTCGTTGGCAACAGCGACCACGCACTTGAGCAGTCGGGTAAGGCTGGACGCTCGCGTTGGTTGGGAAGACGCCCACACAACCGTGGTGTGGTGATGAATCCCCACGACCATCCCATGGGTGGTGGTGAAGGCCGTCAGAGTGGTGGACATCCCCGCTCACGCACTGGCCTCTACGCTAAGGGCTTGAAGACTCGCGCACCGAAGAAGCAGTCTTCGAAGTACATCATTGAGAGAAGAAAGAAGTAATTTGATTAAAGTTTTTACCGAACTATGAGTCGTTCATTAAAAAAAGGCCCGTACATCAGCGTGAAGCTCGAGAAGAAGGTCGACGCTATGAATGAGAGCGGAAAGAAGTCGGTGATCAAGACCTGGTCGCGCGCTTCGATGATCTCGCCCGACTTTGTGGGACACACCTTCGCCGTTCACAATGGTAACAAGTTCATCCCCGTTTACGTCACCGAGAACATGGTCGGTCACAAGCTGGGCGAGTTCGCCCCGACGCGCACCTTCCGTGGTCACAGTGGTAACAACAAGTAATTGGGCCCGGGGACATTAGTTCACTGACTAAAAGAATTAAAGAATACAATGGGAAAAAGAAAACATGAAGCAGCACAGGCGCACAAGGAAGCACGCAAGGACGTGTGCAGCGCCAAGCTGCGCAACATCCCCAGCTCGCCTCGCAAGATGCGCCTCGTGGCCGACATGGTGCGCGGTGTAGAGGTCTTCAAGGCACTGGGTCTGCTGCACTTCTCGAACAAGGCCGCTGCTGCCGATATCGAGAAACTGCTCAAGTCGGCCATCAGCAACTGGGAGCAGAAGAACGATGCTAAGGCCGAGAGCGGACAGCTCTACATCAAGGCCATTACCGTCGATCCAGCTCCGATGCTGAAGCGACTCCGCCCGGCTCCGCAGGGACGCGGCTACAGAATTCGCAAGCGTTCTAATCACGTGACGTTGTTTATCGACACTATTAACACCGAAAACGATTAAGATATGGGACAGAAAGTAAATCCAATCAGCAACCGCCTGGGTATCATCCGCGGTTGGGACTCCAACTGGTTCGGCGGCAGCAACTACGGTGACACGCTGCTCGAGGACTCCAAGATCCGCAAGTATCTTAACGTTCGTCTGGCAAAGGCTAGCGTTTCGCGCATCGTCATCGAGCGCACGCTCAAGCTGGTCACTGTGACCATCTGCACCGCCCGTCCAGGCCTGATCATCGGCAAGGGTGGACAAGACGTCGACAAGCTCAAGGAAGAGCTCAAGAAACTCACCGACAAGGATGTTCAAATCAACATCTACGAGGTGAAGCGCCCCGAGCTTGACGCACAAATCGTCGCCACCAACATCGCCCGTCAGATCGAGGGCAAGATTGCCTACCGTCGCGCTGTCAAGATGGCCGTTGCTTCGACCATGCGCATGGGCGCCGAGGGCATCAAGGTGCTGGTGTCGGGTCGCCTCAATGGCGCCGAGATGGCACGCAATGAGATGTTCAAGGAAGGCCGCACACCGCTGCACACGCTGCGCGCCGATATCGACTATGCACTTGTGCCCGCCTTGACCAAGGTCGGACTCATTGGTGTCAAGGTCTGGATCTGCCGCGGTGAGGTCTACGGTAAGAAGGACTTGGCCCCCAATTTCACCAACAGCGGCGAGCGCCGTTCGGGTGGTGGTGAGCGCCGCGAGCGCCGTGGAGGCTTCCGCAACAAGAAGAACAATCGTTAAATCACCTAACAACGAACAACAATGTTACAACCCAAGAGATTAAGATACAGAAGACCGTCTGACGGACATCCCCGTCAGTACAGCAAGCGCGGCAACCAGCTCGCCTTCGGTTCCTTCGGAATCAAGACGCTCGAGAGCAAGTGGATCACCGCCCGCCAAATCGAGGCTGCCCGTGTCGCTGTGACACGCTACATGAACCGTGAAGGTCAGGTGTGGCTGCGCATCTTCCCCGACAAGCCCTACACCCGCAAGCCCGCCGACGTGCGTATGGGTAAAGGTAAGGGTGATGTCGCCGGTTATGTCGCTCCCGTCCACCCCGGACGTATCCTCATCGAGGTCGATGGCGTGAGCTTTGACATCGCCAAGGAGGCACTCCGCCTCGCTGCTCAGAAGCTCCCCGTGACCACTAAGTTTGTCGTCCGTCGTGACTATGACCCGACTCAGAATGTGTAACCTTTACAACACTAGAGCATTATGAAGAAAGAAGCTATTAAGGAAATGAGCGACAAAGAGTTGCTCGACCGTCTCGATGCTGCAGAGAAGGAGTACGTGCAGGAGCGCATCCAGCACCAGATTGCCCCACTCGACAACCCTGCAAAGATTACACTCGACCGTAAGCTCATCGCACGCCTCAAGACCGAGATTCGTGCTCGTGAACTCAACAAACAATAACCTCGACCGACATGGAAAAGAGAAATTTAAGAAAAGAAAGAATTGGGGTTGTCTCGAGCAACAAGGGTGACAAGACCATTACCGTCACCATCAAGTGGAAAGAGAAACACCCAATCTATGGGAAGTTCGTCAACAAGACGAAGAAGTACCACGCCCATGACGAGAAGAACGAATGCCAGGTGGGCGACACCGTGCGCCTGATGGAGACTCGTCCGCTGAGCAAGACCAAGAGATGGAGATTAGTTGAAATCATCGAAAAAGCGAAGTAATTAAGTTATGATACAGACCGAAAGCAGGCTCTCAGTAGCCGACAACAGTGGCGCAAAGGAAGTGCTCTGCATCCGCGTGCTGGGTGGCACTCGTCGCCGCTATGCTACGGTGGGCGACATTATCGTTGTCACCGTCAAGAATGCAATCCCCGCTTCGGAGGTGAAGAAGGGTACCGTCTCGAAGGCTGTCGTGGTTCGCACCAAGAAGGAAATCCGCCGTGCCGATGGCTCGTACATCCGCTTCGACGACAATGCTTGTGTGCTGCTCAACAATGCTGGCGAGATTCGTGGTACACGTATCTTCGGCCCGGTTGCCCGTGAGCTCCGTGCCACCAACATGAAGATTGTCTCACTTGCACCCGAGGTTCTTTAATCATTCAAGTTAACAACAAGAAAATTCTTAATAACAACTATGTTACACATTAAGAAAGACGATACCGTCTACGTGCTCTCGGGCAACGACAAGGGCAAGACCGGCCGCGTGCTGAGCATCGACCCCAAGAAGGGACGTGCCATTGTGGAAGGTGTCAACAAGGTGAAGAAGAGCACCAAGCCCACCGCCCAGCACCCGCAAGGCGGCATCATTGAGAAGGAAGCCCCCATCGCCCTGTGCAAGCTCGCCGTGCTTGACCCTAAGACGGGCAAGCCCACTCGCGTTGGCTTCAAGGTCAATGAGGACGGAAAGAAAGTACGTGTTTCTAAAAAGTCAGGAGAGGAGATTAAGTAATGACAACGCTGAAAAAACAATACGACGAGGTGATTGCTCCAGCTCTGATGAAGCAATTCAACTACAGCTCGCCCATGCAGATTCCCCGTCTGGTCAAGATCGTCCTCAACGAGGGACTTGGCGACGCTACTCAGGACAAGAAAATCATCGACACCGCTATCAACGAGCTCACGGCCATCACCGGCCAGAAGGCTGTCATGACGCTCTCGAAGAAGGACATCTCTAACTTCAAGGTGCGTAAGAAAATGCCCATCGGCGCCCGCGTCACCCTGCGTCGCGACCGCATGTATGAGTTCATGGAGCGCTTCATCCGCATCGCCCTGCCGCGTATCCGCGACTTCAAGGGCATCGAGGGTAAGCTCGACGGACGCGGTAACTACACCGTAGGCGTTACCGAGCAGATTATCTTCCCCG
>JAEEVE010000299.1 GCA_016290765.1 Muribaculaceae bacterium | reverse complement strand
TTGGCAGTGGCGGCATCATGGGTAAGGGTTTCCTTAACGGCACACAAACCAAACTGAAGTATGTGCCCGAGCAACACACCGACTTTATCTTTTGTACCATCGGCGAGGAGGAGGGCTTTGTGGGCTCGACAGCGGTGTTGCTTGTTTTCCTGGCGCTGATATTGCGCATCATTACCATTGCCGAGCGGCAACACACCACCTTTGGGCGCGTCTATTGTTATTGCGTTGCGTCCTATCTCATCTTCCACCTGAGCATCAACATAGGCATGGTGCTGGGCTTGTGCCCTGTTATCGGCATCCCGCTACCTTTCTTCAGTTATGGTGGCTCGTCGCTGTGGGGCTTCACTTTCTTGCTGTTCATCATGCTGCGCATCGACGCCGACCGCGCCAGCTACGGAGTGTGGTGAGAGAGAGTTAAGAGTTAAGAGTTGAGAGTTAAGAGTTAAGACTGTATAGTATACTAATTGACAATTAATAACCAATTACTTATAACAGTCTGATTTAGACAACAAAAAAATTGAAATCGCCACATCAAAAAGGCCCCACAACAAACTGAATCTCAATTATTTTGACACCTCCTTGTGCTTTTTAGTGGGCACTTATAATGCCATTACTTTCCCTAGCACGGTGTCGGCATAGGTGTAGAACAGATTTAGGGTAATGGGATGCCAGTCGGGTAAGCTCTGCAGGTACTCCAGCTCAAAGATGAGGCGCGGGTCATTATCGCGGCTGCGAGAATGCACCTCGGCCTTTGTGCCAATGCGCGCCACGCGGATAAGGTACAAATCTCGCACGCCCTTGCCTTTAATGTAGGGCATAAAGTAGAACAACTTGTTGAGCGCAATGGTTGATGGGAATGATTTAGTTTTGCCCGTGTAGTAGATTTTTTTGTCGCTTAATTCCAAGAAATACTCTTGGTTGTCAGGCTTGACCATTCCAACGAGCAGACGCTTGGTAGGGTCGAGCGTGGCAGTTTTATTAGGGCGGTTTACCAACAACGGTTCGTCATTACCAAACAGACTCAGTTCGAGACTCGGTTGCGTTTTGCGCTGCATCTCGATGGGGTGCGATGAGAGAGGTTCTTGGTGGTAGATGGCTCGATACAGACTTTTTCCAATAGCCTCGACCACTCCGCACACCAGTGCGTTTCCCATAAGAAATGCCCGTTTGCCATCGCTCACCTCTGCATGTAATGTATGGTTGTCGGGAAACATATTTAGGCGCTCCAGTTCGATAGGAATGAGTCGGCGGTAACGTCCCGACCGCGTCTTCACAACATGCTTGAAACGCGATGGTGTCGAACCGCCCTCTCCCGTAATCATTGTGCGCGATGGGCGGTCAAGGTAGTCGGGAAAAGCCATGCCACCCTCCGAGAACACATACTCATAGCCCTCTTTCGACACTCGTTTGATTTTCTTCGCACCTTTTTCATATTGCCACTTAGGCAACTCCTCATTACTGATTTAGAATTCCTCGGGCACAAACTGCTCATTAACCAGGATGTCACCCAGTGTTTGAATAGGTCCTTCATAATCAGGTATTGCGTCCACCGAGAGAACTTGTCGGTCAACCATGATGCCCGCGTTCCCAAAGGGTGTATTTTGCCTTCCTTTGTTGAAGCAATTCGACACCTCTTGTATCGTCCCTTCGATGGTAAAGTCTGACTGTGTGTTCTCCTTTGGGGTAAAAGGAAACGCATTTGCCATCACTCCGTCATAGTAGAGCCAGTCCTTGACATGCTCGATGCGTCGTGCCACCGTCGAGTCTTTGCGGTAGCCCACGATGTAGGTGCGGCGGCGTTGTGGCATGCCATAATCTGCCGCATTGATGACGCGCCACTCGACAATATAACCCAAGTCACTCAGTGAGGCGAGAATAATGGCAAAATCGCGACCTCGCTGCGTGGCAGGCGAGTTGATGATTCGGTCCACATTCTCCAAGAAAAGGTATTGTGGGCGTTTCTCACCTTTCTCGTCAAGGATACGATAGATTTGCCACCATAGTACTCCCTTCTTCCCCTCGATGCCACCCGAACGACTCAGCGTTGCCGCCACCGAGTAGTCTTGGCAAGGAAACCCGCCCACTAGCAAGTCATGGTCAGGAATCTCACTCGTCGGCACCGTGTTGATGTCGCGGTTGCAGTGCCCCTCGCGCCCAAACCTCGCCACATACACCAGTGATGCATCCTGATGCTTTGTAGAGGGCTCCCATTGGTCACTCCAGATTGTCTCGTAGGCATCCGATGCCCCCTCAAGCCCGATGCGGAATCCTCCCACACCAGCAAATAACTCCACTACACGGATATTATGGTTGTTATTGTCCATTATCTATTTTCTCTTTCAATCTTTTCTATATATTCGTTGTTGAACCAATAGCAGTATTTCTTGGCATATCCACCATTGGGATTCTCTGCCAAATCAGATGCTAATCGTGCTTTGGGACGAACATGGAAATGCTTATGGTCTTGCAACTTAAAGAAATATTTTGGGTCAATATGATTGTCCAACACACATTGGCGGATGTTCTGCCAATACTTTTCAGCCATCAGAAGGTCTTGTTGAGGCATCGTCCAAAAAAACGCACGTTCAAGTGTATATGTGGTTTCCGTGACTTCTAAGCCTTTCTTGTTTATATAGGTTAGACAACCGCCGTCGGCTTTGAAAACGGCGAATAAGAATCTTCCGCTGAAAATCTCATATAATCGTGAGTCTGGCCACCAGTCGTTATCATATACTTCCATATAGTCAATGTTCTCAAATGACATTGACTCGTTAATTCTTCCATCAGCCTCAATGCGAATGGTCTTGAGTTGGAGACCAGCCTTTTTGAATTCTTCGGTTAAGTTGATGTTGCCAACCCTTTTGTCAATTAACTTACTCGCAATATGAGCGTATTTTCCTTTATCCGTGTCGTATCTCTTCCCAACTGTCTCACATAGTTCATAATAGGATTTCCCTACATGTTGATTAAGCCTCTTTAGTAGGATGTCATCAAATGTTTGCACACGAAGTTCATCTGCCTCAAATAACTGGATATCTTTAACTTTGTAAGTAATGTTTGTTACTGCATTGCTCCCTTTTGCTTGGATTTATTC
>JAEEVE010000043.1 GCA_016290765.1 Muribaculaceae bacterium | reverse complement strand
TCCCTGAATGTCGGCAAGAATGAAGCTCCCCGCGACTTCCTGACCATCAAGTGTCATCAGACTGATATCGTTGCCCGTGCCGACAAGGGTAATGTCGAGTGTAGCATCACGATAGGTGAGATTGAGCAAGGTCTTGTTTCCAGGAAGACAGTCGGGGACAGTGGGTGTGAACTCCATACCATCGGGCGTCAGTCGAATTCCGGCAAACACACGCAACACCATCGCCACATTGCCCGCTGCGGTCGACAGACTGTTGACATGACGACCCTGTATAGTCAAATGATGGAGATGGTAGAGCGCTTGCGCACGATAAAGGGCTGCGAGTCCACGTCGCAAGGCATGTTCGTTACGCACGGTTGCACATGCCAGATTCCAATAGGCCTGTGTGAGTGCCCATGAGGGCTGTTCCAAATAGGGCTCGATGCTCGTTGCGGGATAGGTTGACAAGATGCCTCGATGACCGATAGGTGTCTTCTCGACCAGTGTTGTCGAGCGGTCGTCATCGGCCAAATCCCATACCACCGCCAGTGCCTGAGCCATATTGTCGGCGAGTGGGGCACGCATAGCTTTGAAACGCCCCATCAGGTAGGCACTGTATCGCCCACGATTCTCGTCCCACATGGCTTGGTTTACCGCCTCGCGCAAGCGTTGCGCTTCCTGCTCATAGGGGGGTGCCTCGCCCAATTCCTCGGCCATCTCTCCAGCGACTTCCATGGCATGCACCGCCAGCACATTGTTGATGAGCGTCTCAATCTGCGTAACAGTGATGGCGTTTGCCCAAGAGGGATAGAAGTTTCCAGCTGCATAGCGCGCCAATTGTCCGCCACGCATCAAGCCGTCGGCACTGTCATATTGCACTTCAAGTTCCTCGTCGATGGTGTTGAGCGTGATGTCATAGGCCTCCTCAAGCCAGTGGCGGTCGCCGGTAGCGCAATAAACCTCCCAGGCGGCGATGGGCCATGCCATACGATCATCGCAGACGGGCCATGTACCCTCATACTGCATGACCAGTCGATCCTCAACCTGGTTGCGCAGTGTCGCCATGGCGCGTTGGGGGTCAAGCAGTGCCAAGGAGAGGGAAATAGCGCCATAGAGAGTGTTGTGGTCCTGATGTACGTTGAAACCACCCATTTGGCTATAGTTAGCGACAATGTCGCCCACCGACAGGTTGTAGAGGGCATCAACTAGCAGCTGTTGCGACTGATACAGAGGATAGCGGTCGTGTGCAGTGAGGCTGGCTGTAGGTCCAGCAGTAAGTTGATAAGGCAGCGTATCGGTTCGGGCGAGGCGCTGCAGCAAGGCTTGGGCTTGCTCGATAGAGGGCACACCCTTGAGTTCCTGAGGCGAAACAGCCCACACGGCAATATCGCCAGTGGTCACGCTGTCGCCTGTCACGCTATACTCGTCGCTTTGTGCTATCACATGCTCGTTCATCGACTGCTCACCGCAGGCAACGAGCACCAACAACACCACAATAAAGGGAATAAAGACTGACCGCGACGCTACCGCGGCACGGTAATACCGAAGCGGGAAGAGGCGGTGTGCAGCGGTCATGTCTCGTCTAAATTCAGAATCCTAACTCTCTTAATTCTAATTACTATAAAGGTATCGCTTGATGCTGCGCTTAGGAGTTTTCTCGAACTCGGTGGCTATGAGTTGAATCTTCGAGATACGTTCGTATGGCGCGACAAGTTTGTTGAGTTCTACGCGGATTTTCTCCATTAGGTCGGGCAACTGGTCTCGGGTGACGCCCAGCTGATCCATCACCTCATAGTCGGGATAAACCAGCGCAACGAGCTTGCCCTCACGCATGACCACCAGACTCTCGTTGACATAAAGCATGTTGTTGAGTTTCGCCTCAATTTCCTCGGGGTAGATGTTCTGCCCGTTGCTGCCCAGCAGCATAGTCTTGAGTCGTCCCTTGATAAAGATGGTGCCATCGGCGCTGAGTGTACCCATGTCGCCCGTGTGCAGCCAACCGTCCTCGTGAAGCACCTTGTCGGTGGCCTCGCTATTGTGGAAGTAGCCCATCATCACATTCTCGCCACGCACACAAATCTCGCCAGGGATGTTCTCAGGGTCATCGCTCAAAATCTTGCACTCCATAATGCCTGGCAACACACGCCCTGCGCTGTGCAGGACAAACTCGCGCCAGGGTGTATGACTCACCAATGGTCCGCACTCGGTCATGCCATAGCCCACGGTGAACGGGAACTTAATCTTGTAGAGGAATTCCTCAACCTCGGCGTTGAAGGGCGCACCACCCACGATGATTTCTTCAAACTCTCCACCGAATGCCTCGATGAGCTTCTTGCGGATTTGTGCATAAATCGCCCTATCCAGATAGGGTACAGCCAGCGCCCAGCGCAGCTTGCCCTTGCTGATCATGGGCACAATCATCTTGCTATAGATTTTCTCTAGAATCAGCGGAACGCAAATGACCAAGTTTGGCTTGATCTCGCCCAATGCCTTGACCAGGATCTTGGGCGACGGGATGCGTCCCAGCAGGGTGATGTGGCTACCCACAGCAAGCGGAGTGAGCATATCGAATGCGCAGCCATAGGCATGCGCCAATGGCAGGAACGACAGACACCGCGAGCCCTTGTAGTGGAGCCCGCTATTGATGCCGTAGACGATATTGCCACACAAGTTGTTGCCCGTGAGCATCACACCCTTGCTAAAGCCGGTTGTGCCACTGGTATAGTTCAATTCCATCAGAGCCTCGCTGGCAACGTCGGCATAGCGGATGTCGTTACGGTAGAAGCCGTTAGGATAAGTCTTGTCAAAAGCTTGTGGAAGCTCGTCGAGCGCCTTCCCGATACACTCACCATCCTTCTCGGCAAACAATTGCATCTTGTCCAGCGAGATGGAGGCACGTATGCGGTGCAGCTGGTCAAAGTCGAGCGTGTCCCAAATGGCCCTGCTTGAGAACAGTAACGACGCCTCGCTATGGTTGATAATGTGCTGGGCATCGGTGGGGTTAAACTCCTGCAGGATGGGCACGATAACCGCGCCATAGGTGATTGTGGCCATATAGACCGTTACCCAGTTGGGCGTGTTTTTTCCTATCAGAGCCACCTTGTCGCCAGCCTTGATGCCACACAGCTCATAGAATAGGTGCAGCTTGGCAATCTCGCGGGCAAATTCGCCATAGGTCAGCGAGGTGCCGTCGTTGTAATCGCTCAGTGCTGGCAGTTCCCAGTTGTCGATAAAACTCTTCTCGAATAGCTTGATGATATTTTCTTTAAGCATAGTTCTTATGGTTTTAGACCGCAAAGATACATATTTTAATTGAAAAACTGGATACTTTTTTTAAGAGAGAAACGAGAATTGTTTATTTGTGGCAAATCTTTGTGCTATTTGGCACGGAATTTGTATCTTTGTGGGCAGCTAACCCCCTAAATTCCTCAAGACAACGAAAAGAATGCTATTCGCGGCCACGCTCATGGTGATGTGGGCAGCCGCTGCGTGGGCCGATTCACCACTGACTTCCACCAATTTCAGCCAGGCCTACGACACTCATCCCATGGTAGAAATGGCTGCCGGCATTGAGCCTGGTGATTTTATCCCCACCACGATTCTTAATTTCCTTTGCGACAAGGATTCGCCCATCGATGTCCGTCTCGCAGTGATCAATAAGCTTGGCTGGAAATTTGAAGGCAACAATATGGCACAGCAGCTGGGCGAGTATCTGATGAAGAAGCACAAAGCTAAGAAACTCGACAAGATGTACAAGAAGCTGGATGCCGGCACATTGTGCGTGTATGCCTACAGCAAAGCAATGTCCAACTATTTTGACGTCAATGAAGCCAGCCAATTGGCTCACACGGCCGTAAAAAAGGACAAGAGCCACAGCTTGAGTATCGCACTGATTGACGCTCTCATTGAGGCACAGATTCATCTGGACAACGACTGGAGCAAAATTTACCCACGTGTAGCAAATGTGCTGCATGACGGCTCGCTCAAGCTCGACATGCGTCAAAGCGCCATCGACATCATCATGGAGTATATCGGGCTCTATCAGGAGTACGTAAAGTAAACTGCATCGTCCCTCCACTACTCCAACGTGTTGCAGTACACATCGTGCATCCTAATTAAGACCGCGTAGAGCGGTCTTATTTGTTGTTACGATTTGTTAATTCTAGCCTGCATTTTAGCGAGTGTGAATAATTCGTTGTACCTTTGCCATTTGATTATACGAACCCTTAAAGATATGGCACAGAAAGAAGACGTTTTCAAGAAGATTGTATCGCACGCCAAGGAGTATGGCTTTGTGTTTCCCAGCAGCGAGATTTACGACGGTCTGGGAGCCGTTTACGACTATGGCCAGAATGGTGTAGAGCTTAAGAATAACATCAAGCGTTATTGGTGGGAAGCCATGACGCTTTTGCACGAGAATATCGTGGGCATCGACTCGGCGGTGTTTATGCACCCCACCATCTGGAAGGCCTCAGGCCACGTCGATGCCTTTAATGACCCCTTGATTGACAACCGCGACAGCAAGAAGCGCTACCGCGCTGATGTGCTCATCGAGGACGAGATAGCCAAAATTGACGACAAGATTGACAAGGAGGTGGCCAAGGCCCGCAAGCGCTTCGGCGACTCGTTTGACGAGGCGATGTTCCGCCAAACCAACCCCCGCGTGCTTGAACACCAAGCCAAGCGCGACGCGCTGCACGCCCGCTTTGAGAAGGCGATGAACGACAACGACCTTGCCGAACTCAAGCAGATTATTGTAGACCAGGAAATAGCCGACCCCATTAGCGGCACACGCAACTGGACCGACGTGCGCCAGTTCAACCTGATGTTCAAGACGCAGATGGGCAGCAGCAGCGACTCGACAATGGACGTGTATCTGCGTCCCGAGACCGCACAAGGCATTTTTGTGAACTTCCTGAATGTGCAGAAGACCGGCCGCATGCGCATCCCGTTTGGCATCGCGCAGATTGGCAAGGCATTCCGCAACGAGATTGTCGCCCGCCAGTTTATCTTCCGCATGCGTGAGTTTGAACAGATGGAGATGCAATTCTTTGTGCGCCCTGGCGAGGAGCTGCAGTGGTTTGAGTACTGGAAGGAGCACCGCCTACGCTGGCACAAGGCGCTGGGCTTGGGCGATGAGAAGTACCGCTACCACGACCACGAGAAGCTTGCACACTATGCCAACGCCGCAACCGATATCGAGTTCCAAATGCCGTTTGGCTTCAAGGAGGTGGAAGGCATCCACAGCCGCACCAACTTTGACCTGTCACAGCACGAGAAGTTCTCGGGCAAGAAAATCCAGTACTTCGATCCCGAGCTAAACCAGAGCTACACGCCCTATGTCATCGAGACCTCGATTGGCGTCGACCGCATGTTCCTGTCGGTGCTGTGCTCTAGCTACGAGGAACAGGTGCTGGAGGGTGGTGACAGCCGTGTGGTGCTGCACCTGCCTAAGGTACTCGCGCCAGTCAAGTGTGCCATCCTGCCGCTTGTGCGCAAGGACGGCATGCCCGAGAAGGCTCACGAGATCATGCAGTTGCTCAAGTTTGACTTTGCCTGCCAATACGACGAGAAAGACTCGGTGGGCAAGCGCTACCGCCGCCACGATGCCATCGGCACGCCCTACTGCATCACTATCGACGGCCAGACCATCGAGGACAACACCGTCACCCTGCGTGACCGCGACACCATGCAGCAAGTGCGCGTGGCCATTGACGAGTTGCCCGCCATCATCGGACGCGAATGCAGCCTGAACACGTTGTTGCGAAAATTGAGTTGATACAATGAAAAAGTTATTGTTAATCATCGGTTTACTGGGTGCCGCAAGCCTAGCACTGAGTTCGTGCATCAAAGATGAAGTCGAGGACAAATACAAGGACTGGCGTAGGGCTAATAACGACTGGTTCAACGAGCAGATGTCCAACACGTCATACTACACCACAGTGACTGCACCGTGGGATCCCAACGGCAAGGTGCTAGTGCATTGGTACAACGACACGATGCTCACGTGCGCCAACCTGAAGCCGCTTTACTCAAGCACGGTAGATGTGAAATACCGCGGCATGCTATATGACGCCACGCCGTTTGATTCATCCTATCTAAATACGAAACCGGCCCTGGGCATCGCTCGCCTACAGGTGGGTTCCGCCTCGCTCATCGAGGGCTGGTCGCTAGGACTGATGCAGATGCACGTGGGCGACAGTTGCCGCATCGTTGTACCTTACACAATGGGTTACGGCTCTTACTCGCAAGGCAAAGTCATCAAGCCCTTCTCAACGCTAATCTTCGACATCAAGCTTCAAGACATCTACGCCTACGAGGTAAAGCCCTAAGGCGGGCAATCACACAATACCAGGGCCCCCACATAGACGACTAGCCAGCTATGTGGGGGCCTTGTTTTCATCATAAGAAGAGAATCAAGCAAGGCTACTGGCAGGCGAAACTCCTAGTCAAACAATGAAACAACCTTGAACAATTTGTTTCTATAGTTTTTCAGACAAATCCCGCCCGCATATTTACAATTTATTAACTTATAATACAAGACTGACCCTCATCAGAGAGTGTTTTCGTTTCTTGTTCCTTTCGGGAAAATGAGGGGTATCCTCTTTAGTCACAAAACTGAAGGCTGGTGAAGAGAGTACGGGTATTGGCGGTGGTGATGCGGTCTACTGCGTCTAATGTGACGCCAAACACTTGAGCCATGCAGCGGGCCACGTCGGCGACGTAGGCGCTCTCGTTGCGCTTTCCACGGTGTGGCACTGGGGCCATATAGGGTGCATCGGTCTCGAGCAGGATTCTGTCCAAGCCGATGACAGGCAGCACCTCGGGGAGTGCGCTCTTCTTGAAGGTGAGCACGCCACCGATGCCAAAGTAGAAGTCATCCACCTGACGGATGCGATCCACATCGCTCGTTGTGCCCGTGAAGCAATGGAATACGCCCTGCGGCATCTGTCCAGTGAATTGGCGCAACACATCGAGCACCTCGTCGAGTGCCTCGCGGCAGTGGATGATGAACGGCAACTTGCGGTCGACGCACCACCCCAACTGGCATTCTAAGGCCTGCATCTGTTGGCGGCGGAATGTCTTGTCCCAATAGAGGTCGATACCCACCTCGCCGATGGCTACCCATGCATACTCGTCTAGCAGTGGCTTCATGCGGTCAAGCTCGTCAGACCAGTCATCATGCACCTCCTCGGGATGAAGCCCCAGGGCAAGGCTGATGCGGCCAGGATAGCGAACAGCAGTATCTAGCAACCGCGGCACGCTGGCTAGGTTCTCATTGGGTAGGATGATGTGGGTCACACCAGCCTCGACAGCACGCTGCACCACCAGGTCGCGGTCGTCGTCAAACTCTGCGCTATAGATATGGCTATGAGTGTCAATCATCATTCAATGCACCATGCATAGTGCATTATGCACAATTATTTTTCTCGGTTGGTAAGACTGGCAATCAGGTCAGCAAATGTCTGGCGAGCAGCATCACCAAGGCTCAGGCGTGACAAGGCTTCAAGAGCCATGTCATTATAGCGGGCAATGGCCTGTTCACTGAGCTCACGCAGCCCCAGTCGCTCATAGATAGCACGCACAGCAGGATACTTCTGGTCGCGTAGTGCATAGGGGTCGTTGAGCCAACGGCGCAACTCAAGAGCATCATCGCCTTGCGCTCTCTCCTGGGCATGGATGAGCAGGAAAGTCTTCTTGTTGTTCATGATATCACCACCCACCTCCTTGCCGAAGGTAGCCGGATCGCCCCACACGTCAAGCATATCGTCCTGCAACTGGAAGGCAAGCCCCATATACATTCCCATATCGTACATGGCGCGACGGTCATTCTCATTAGCACCAGCAATGATGGCCCCCATCTCACAAGCACAACCCAGCAACACCGAGGTCTTGAGGCGAATCATCTCGATATACTCATCCTCCGAGACATCGTGACGCAGCTCAAAGTCCATGTCCCACTGCTGCCCCTCCATAATTTCGATAGCAGTGCGGTTGAACAAACCTATCGCTTGCGGTAAGTATTGGTCTTCGACGCGCTGCACATATCTGGTGGCTAGTGCAAACATCGTATCTCCAGACAGGATAGCGACATTGTCGTTCCAGCGACGATGCACGGTGGGCTGTCCACGACGCACATCGGCATGGTCCATCACGTCATCGTGCAGCAAGGTGAAGTTATGAAACAGTTCCAGCCCCACTGCAGCATCAAGGGCCTGAGCAGGATCTCCGCCCAAGGCTTCACAAGCCATGAGTGTAAGAACGGGACGCAACCGTTTGCCGCCCAACCCCATCGTATAGATAATGGGTTCGTAGAGTTGTGCTGGCTGCTGAGGATAGTCAATGGCACGGATGGCGCTGTTGACCATATCAAGGTATTCGTTGTAGGACTTCATGAGTTAAGAATTAAAGCTGCGATGACTGGTTGCTATCATTGGCGTGCCGTGCCATCGCATGGTATGATAGGTTATTGAAATGCTTGCTGGAACTCTTTCAGCTGCTCGGGGGTGTAGATTTTCTCCAGTTCCTTGACCTGGCGGTCAATGAGTTTAAGGTCGGCATCAGGGGCCTCCCGATCGGCCTTGAGTTCTAATCCCAGCAGTGTGGGCGTCGCCACGGCGGCATAGATGCGCATCTGTTTGTCGACACTCAAATCACGCACCTCACGGTCAATCTCGGCCTTGGCAGCCGCAGCGTAGTCTGGCTGGCCCATTAATTCACTCGACCAGTTGATGAGAGCCAGAAAAATTCTCGCACTGTCGGTATTGAAATGATTGCCAACAGGCTCGCCAAGGATGCGGTAGGCTTGCAGTTCGGCATAGTTGTCGACATCGTAGACCATTAACTGGGCCACAGCACGCATCGAGTCGTTCCTGGCGGTTGTTTCGAGGAATGCCCTCTTGAGATACATGCTGCTGTTGGGCATCCACAGGCTGTCCTCGACTATCTGATAGTGCTGCCTGACTTGCTTGAGAGCTGTTGTGTCGCCCCATGCTGCAAAAAATTCCTCCGCCAACTGCTTACCAGCCTGTGTGGGGCCCTCGCTACAACTGCTTAACAGCAAGGCTATGGCAATGAGCGTAAAGAGAGTTTTCTTCATTTTCATTATCTATCCAGAAGTTCTAGATCGTCTAGAGTCTAGTGATTATCAAAGATTTCTTGTGCCAACTGAGGGTCGACACGTCGAAGCGAGTCGATGAATGCCTGTTCAAAGTCCTTGGCTGCATCGTCCTGGCCCGTTAGGACATACTCGTCGTGAATGGCACGAGCATCGAGGATGGCACGTTGTAGGGCGATGGTGTCGTTGTGATCGGCATGCGACACCATCCACGCTGCCTCATGCCCACGGGCAACGGCATCATCGGGATCGGCCACCTGCTGCTCGTTGCCGTTACCGCAGCTACATGTTATCGCTAGCATAGCCAGCAGTAAATAATGCACCAGTCTACTCATCTTCGATCACATTGACGCCCCGAGAGAGCAACTTCTCGGCAAAGGCCTGTACACGCAGCAACTGTTCATGGTCACACAACAAGGTGATGCGGTTGTCCTTGTGGATGATAAAGTGATATCCTCGTCTGAGCTTGCGATTCAACTTATCCTTGGCGTAAAACTGATGATAGGCATCAATGGCTTCAAACTCGACGGGTCTTTGCGCAATGGCGTTAAGCTTGTCACACACCACGCCTGCCATGGCTTGCATCGCCTCGAGTTCGGTGCGTGCCGCCTGTGAAACAGTGTCCCTGCCAAACTCTTTGCGAAATTTCGCAATGCTATTATCCAAGTCACGCAATGCGACGAATGCCTGCGAATCGTAGACAATCATATTGTTCATCACCAGTGACATATCGGTGCTGATGGGTTGGTAACTATCGGGGTGTTCAAGCATGCCATCAAGCATCTTCTTGATGCGCTCGTTGACATTCTTCTCGACCTTGGCCTTCATAGCCAGCCCCAACTTCTCAGCAATCTGCTCTCGCGACTGCGGCTTGCACCCACACACAAGCACAAGCAACAACGTCAGCCATATCAACTTCTTCATCGTTTTAGCGGTTTTATCGCCCAATACAGCGATAGGTGAATCCCATCTGTTCGAGCTCGACGGGGTCATAGATGTTGCGGCCATCGATGACTAGCGGAGTACGCATGAGCGCCTTCACACGATCCCAGGCGGGGATGCGGAACTGGCGCCACTCGGTGAGGATGAGGAGGGCATCAGCACCCTTGACAGCATCATACATGTCGATGCCACAATACACCTGGTCCCAACGCAGCTTGGTCGCGTTCATGGCAACGGGATCATATACACGAATCGTGCAGCCAGCCTCGGTGAGCTGGTTGAGCGTGACAATCGACGGGGCCTCGCGCATATCGTCGGTCTCGGGCTTGAACGACAAGCCCCACAGCGTAACAACCTTGCCCTTGAGGTCATCGCCAAAGTGCTGCTTGAGCTTCTCAAACAGGATGTGTTTCTGGCGGACATTCACATTGTCGACCGCCTCAAGCACCTTCATGTCACAGCCATTGCTCTGACCAATCTTGATCAAATCCTTGATGTCCTGAGGGAACAACGTGCCGCCGTAACCACAACCAGGGAAGATATACTTCGGGCCAATGCGGCTGTCGGTGCCCACGCCATGACGGACAGTGTTGATGTCGGCGCCCACACGCTCGCACAAGTTAGCAATCTCGTTCATGAAACTCACGCGCGTGGCAAGCATCGAGGTGGCTGCATACTTGATCATCTCGGCGGTGCGGGTGTCGGTATAGATGACGTGATACTCATTGTGATGCAAAATGGTGTGGTAGAGGCGCTTCATGGCGTCGACGGCAGTCGCGGACTCGGTGCCGATGATGATGCGGTCAGGCTTCATGAAATCCTTTATGGCGTTACCCTCGGTGATGAAGTCGGGGTTGCTCACCACGTCAAAGTGCAGGTCACACTTGCGGTCGGCCACCTCCTGCTGGATGATTTCAATGACACGCTGCGCGGTGCCCACAGGCACGGTCGACTTGAGTACAAACGTGCAAGGCTGGTTGATAGTCTGGCCAAACACGCGGGCAATGTCATAGATGGGCGCGAGATCGGTCGACCCATCCTTGTCGGGCGTGGTGTCGATGGCGCAGAACACATACTCCACGTCGGTAAAGCCCTTGGCAAAGTCGCTCACAAAGCGCAGACGGCCCTCGTTGACATTGGTTGTGATGGCCTTCTCCAACCCAGGCTCATAGATGGGGATAGAGCCGAAAATCAGACGATTCACTTTCTGGCGATCGGTATCAACACAAATCACGTTCGCACCTAGGTCGGCGAAGCAGGTGCCTGTCACCAGACCCATATAACCTGTTCCTACAATTGATATATTCATCTTTATCTAGTTAAGAGTTAACAGCTTTAGAATGATAAATAGCCGCAACAAATGCACGGCACTTTCAATGTCAACGCACATTTGGGACGTCACTGTCATTGATTTTTGGTGCAAATGTACACATTTTTTACGAGAAAGTCTTGCAGTTTAGCCAAATTTTGTCTATTTTTGCGTTACTTTATCGATGTTGAATATTTGTTTTATTTACTAACCAATTAATAACCAAAGTTTTATGAAGAAGTATTTAGCAGAATTGGTAGGTACGTTTGTACTGACTTTGCTTGGCTGCGGCGCTGCCGTTAGCTTGAACTGTGGTGTTGACACCGCATCGGTTGTAGGCACAGCATTCGCCTTTGGTCTTGCCGTTGTCGCCATGGCTTACACCATCGGTGGCATCAGTGGCTGCCACATCAACCCCGCCATCACGCTGGGTGTGTTCCTCAACAAGGGCATTAGCGCCAAAGACTGCGGTATGTATATGGTGTTCCAGACAATCGGCGCCATCCTCGCTGCGGCAGTACTCTATCTGTTGGTATCAACAGCCCCCGATTTGGCACTTGGCACAAAAACGGGTGCCAACGCCTGTGCAGGCAATGTCACCAACGGCCTCATTGCCGAGATTGTGCTGACCATGCTCTTTGTGCTGGTGGTGCTGGGCGCTACGAGCAAGACCAATGGTGCCACAAACAACCTGGCTGGTCTGGCCATCGGCTTGTCACTGATTCTGATTCACCTGGTAGGTATCCACTACACCGGCACCAGTGTGAACCCCGCCCGTTCGATTGGTCCCGCACTGTTTGAGGGAGGAAAAGCCCTGAGCGAACTTTGGGTCTTCATCGTTGGCCCGTTCATCGGTGCAATCCTGGCCGCCTGCATCTGGAAGATCATCAACATGGACAAGGAGGCTGAGTAATCGCCAACCCCTATATAACAATAAAGGTGCGCCTAAGCGCACCTTTATTGTTATATACTAAGACGTCGCAGGGTGTCGACTAGGGCATGGTCAATGGGCTTGCTCTTGTGGACGGCCTTGCCGAAGGGGACGTAGACAATCTCATCGTTGGAGTCGCCAATCATGACGTTGCGCTGACCCTCGAGCAGGGCGTCAATGGCGGCAGCTCCCATGCGCGAGGCAAGGATGCGGTCGAGTGCCGTTGGCGAACCGCCACGTTGCAGGTGACCCAAAATGGTCACACGCACATCATACTGAGGGAACTCCTTGCGGACACGTTCGGCCAAGCCCATAGCACCGCCAGTGATGGGACTCTCGGCCACCAGCACGATGCTAGAGTTCTTGCTCTTGCGGAAACCATTTTGGATAAGTTCGGCCAACTGGTCGACTTCGGTCGAAATTTCGGGGATAATTGCTGCCTCGGCACCACTGGCAATGGCACCGTTCAGTGCCAGGAAACCAGCATCACGTCCCATCACCTCGATGAAGAACAGTCGTTCGTGGCTCGATGCGGTGTCGCGTATGCGGTCAACGCACCACATGACGGTATTCAGTGCTGTGTCGTAGCCGATGGTGTGGTCGGTACCATAGAGGTCGTTGTCGATGGTGCCCGGCAGGCCCACCACAGGGACATCAAACTCGGACGCGAACTCCCTGGCTCCAGTGAGCGAGCCATCACCACCTATGACCACCAGCGCATCGATGTCGTGCTTGCGCATATTCTCGTAGGCCTGCTGGCGACCTTCGACGGTGGCAAACTCCTTGCATCGTGCCGTCTTGAGGACGGTACCCCCATGGTGGATGATATTGCTCACGTTTTGGGTCTTGAACTCGACAATTTCGTCATAGACCAAACCGCGATAGCCGCGGTAAATGCCCTTGACCTTGAAACCGCTAAAGATGGCCGAACGGGTCACGGCACGTATGGCGGCGTTCATCCCCGGCGCGTCTCCGCCCGAGGTCAATAAACCGATAGTTTTGATTTTGGCCATTATTATAGTATTTAAATGTAGTTTAAGTAGTTAAAGGGAATTAAGTAGAACGGTGATCCTGACCACCGAGCTACATTCCGTTGTGCAAAAGTAGCAAAAAATTTGACAATTTACAACAAATGGCCTAAAAAAATTGGAACGACATACTTGTCATTCCAATTTAGCCATGAAAAATGGTTTTTGTCAGTCGATGTAGCCAAATGCACGGAGCTTGTTTTCCTGGTTGCGCCAGTCGCGCTCGACCTTGACATAGAGCTGGAGGAAAACTTTCTTCTCAAAGAATCGTTCGATGTCTTTGCGGGCGTCGATGCCCACATGTTTGAGTTTGACACCCTGGCGGCCAATGATAATGCCCTTCTGGCTATCGCGCTCCACATAGATGACTGCCATGATGTGAATAGCGGTATCGCTCTCGTCAAACTTCTCGACAATAACTTGGGTGGCATAGGGAACCTCCTTGTCGTAGGTCAGGAGAATCTTCTCGCGGATAATCTCGGTGACAAAGAAACGGCTATTGCGATCGGTAAGGGCATCTTTGCCAAAGTAGGGAGGGCTCTCGGGCAGCAGTTCGACAATGCGTGCCATGAGGTTGTCGACGTTGAAGTTCTCGGTTGCGCTGGTGGGGAACACCTCGGCATCGGGCAGCAGTTGCTTCCATCGGTCTATGATGGCGAGCAGGTCATCGTTGCCCTTGAGCAAGTCAATCTTGTTGATGACCAGCAAGACAGGGATTTTCTCGCGGGCGACCTTGTCAAGAAACTCCTGGTTCTTGGTGGGAGACTCGATGACGTCGGTGACATAAAGCAGGATGTCGGCATCGACCAGTGCTCCGGTCGAGAAGTCGAGCATGCTCTCCTGTAGCTTGAACTTGGGCTTGAGCACACCAGGAGTGTCGCTGAACACGATCTGATAGTCATCGCCGTTAACAATGCCCATGATGCGATGTCGCGTGGTCTGGGCTTTACTAGTGATGATGGACAACCGCTCGCCGACAAGTCGGTTGCTCAGCGTCGACTTACCCACATTAGGATTGCCCACGATATTGACAAATCCAGCCCGATGTTTCTTCTCGTTTTCTTCCATCACGAATTGCTTATGACACGAATTTTCGAATTATCGATTTGTTCTTGATTATTTTTATCAGGAATTTAAAGAATGAAAGAATTCCTTTGTTCTAATCACGAATATCGAATGAGAGACAAAAAGTCGCCTGACAGGTTGTGTTGCATGTTGCATCACTTCTGTCAGGCGGCAATTGTGCATTATGCATTATGAATTATGCATTGCTTAAAGGTCCCAGATGATGTACATCGCGCCCCAGGTGAAGCCTGCGCCGAAGGCGGTGAGGATGAGTTTGTCACCCTTGTGAAGCTTGTCACGGTTCTCATCCATACACAATGGGATAGTGGCTGCGCTGACGTTGCCACGGTTGACGATGTTGATCATCACCTTGTTCTCGTCAATGCCCAGTCGGCTGCCCACTGCCTCGATGATGCGCAAGTTTGCCTGATGGGGAATGAACCACTGGATGTCGTCAACGGAAAGGTTGTTGCGTTTCATCACGTCCTGGCTACTGGTGAGCATGTCCATCACAGCATGGCGATACACAGCTCGTCCCTCCTGATAGAGGTAATGCAGACGCGCAGCAACGGTCTCCTGCGTGGCAGGCATCGCCGAGCCACCAGCCTTGTAGACCAGATGCTCGAGCCCGCTGCCATCGACGTGGAAGATGCCGTCCATGATGCCCACCGGCTCTTCGGTGGGTTCTACAAGCATCGCTCCGCACGCGTCACCAAAGAGCGGACATGTGGTGCGGTCCTCATAGTTCGTCATGCTGGTCATCTTCTCGGCCGAGACAACAATCACTTTTTTATACATGCCACTGCGCACATAGGCGGCAGCACTTTGCAGCGCGATCAAGAATCCACAGCAGGCTCCCTGGATGTCGTAGGCATAGCACTTCTGCTCGATGCCGCAGTTGTGTGCTATAATCGACGCCGTCGAGGGGAAGCGGTAGTCGGGATTGCTGGTAGCGCAAATGAGCAGGTCAACGTCGGCGGGGTTGATATGTGTCTCCTCAA
>JAEEVE010000042.1 GCA_016290765.1 Muribaculaceae bacterium | reverse complement strand
CGGCTCGTCATATAGCTTAGAGTGGTTGTCACCGCTCACAAGGATATAATCCACCTTGCCCGCATGGAACAATTCGGCTGCGGCATTGATGCGGAATGTGTAGTAGAAATTGTGTGTTCCGCGCGGAGTGGTAGCATTGGTGCCCAGCAGCAGCCCCACACGGTTGTGCGGGATGTCATCCACGTTGTCATACGTCCGGCCATGCGCAGTCGCACGCACTGCGATGTCGCATACCGCAATCAAGGCCAGGCATACCACGCCCAGCCAAAGAATGCCCTTGAGAATCCGATTTTTCATGATGTATATGTGTTTAAATCATTGTTGGTAATTAGGGGATGCTGGTGGCCTTGACGCGGAAGAAGTTGACGTTGGGGTCGGGGTCAAGTAGACGGTACTCGGGGTGGTTGCCCCATGAGGCCGGACGGTCACCAAGCTCCATATCCTCGTTCGTGTCATTGGCGATATATGGCGCTACCATCGCCTGCCATGCTTGAATGCGCTCCATTGCGGCGACATAATGCATCAGGTCGTTGTCCTCATCGACTAGTTCGCGCAAATAGCTGATATATTTGGCGCGGAAGTCGTCATACTCGAGTAGTCTGCGAATGAGCGGGTTCTCGTAGCGGCCCCAGTTGAGCGGGTCTTGCCGGCCAGCATCGCTTTGTGTAGCCGTGTTGGTGCAGGTGCCCAATGTGTTGTCGTAGTCGTAGGGAATGAAATAGAACTTGTAGTCCAACAAATCCTCGGTCGTGAAATAGAGGTAATAGTTATTTCCGCTGTTCCAGTAGTCGTCCCACATGCCCACAGCAACATTCACGGCGTAGGTGTGCAGCAACAAGTCGACGTCGCAAACTTCTTGTATCCATTGGTAGAAGCTCTCGCGTCCCTTGCCGTTGAGTTTGAGTTGGAAGTCGATGAGTTGTGCCTTGGCATCTTCAAATCGCTTGGTGTTGGTCTGCAGCGTGTAGGTGTGCTTGTCGTCACTGTCGTCATCGATGGCATAGTCGCCGTTGTAAGGGTCGGTGAGCGAGGCTGGTCGTCCGTTGTGCTCGCATTTCCACAAGTTGCCGTCGTGGGTGCCAAAGTGCAGCGAGTCGTCACGCTGTTTGAGATAGTTCTCGTCGACGGGTTCTAGCATCTCATAGACACCATAGTAGGCCTCTTGTTCGTCGCCGACGACCTTTATCCACAGACGGCAGTAATGACTGCGTGATGCCGTCCACACCCCGGCTTGGCGGAACAAATTGTAGCAAAACACCTCGCGCACATAATTGACATCTTCCTTGAACCATTTGAGGTAGAACTTGCGTACACCCTGGATGGTGTGCTCCTCGTCCTTGTTATACTTGCGGAGGTTGATGCCCATGTGGAAATGGTGCCAGTCGGTCCAGCCAGCCACATGCATTTCTCCTGTGCCACCTTCAGGCCTACGGCGTGATGTGTTACCCTTCAGGCGCAGGCCGATGTCGTGGACGGTCGTGGTGTCGCCCTGTTGAATAAACGTGAACTTGTCGGCCATGATATACTGCTTGGTATGGCTGTTCTGGTCGTAAAGTTGTAGCAGGCGGTTCCACTCATCAAACGATACAGTGATGTGGATTTCGGGCAACTGGGTGGGGTCCCACACATAGTCATAGCCCGTAGGCTTGCTGGGTGGTGTCACCTTGCCCAGCATGATGTTGATGACCAGGTTCACGTCCGAGATGTCCACCACCCCGTCACCATTGATATCGGCTTGGGACGTGGCGCTCGGGTCTTGGTTCTTGCCAAGCATCGCATTGATTACCGCATTGATATCACTGATGTCGACCTGGCCGTCACCTGTCACATCACCTGCTGTCGCTGCCCAACCCATGGCAGCAACCCCCAGTAAAAATAGGATGAAAAGTAAGAATCGTCGCATTGTTGTATCAAGTAGGGACGCAGATGCCGCGTTTATTGTGCATTAAATAGTCACTTCGCCGCACAGGGCGCAGTTGAGATATCGCTTGACTGTGGCGGTGTTCAGCCCCATGCCGAAGAGGTACATCAGCTTGGTGATGGCTGCTTCGCTGGTGATGTCGTGGCCACTGACGGCACCGGCAGCGGTCAGGCAGTTGCCTGTCTCGTAAAGAGTGCCGCGTACACCGCCGTTAACACATTGTGTGACATTGAGGATGACCACTCCGCGGTCACACGCCTGACGAATCTCGTCGGTGAACCACTGCTCGCTGGGACTGTTGCCAGCGCCATAGGTCTTGAGTACAACTCCCTTAATGCCTGGTGTGGTGAGCAGATGATGCAGTGTGGACTGTGTCATGCCGGGGTTCAGTTCGAGGAACATCACGCCTGGATCCATGTCGTAACGCACCTTGAGTGGCCGACGCGATGGCGAGCGGTAGAGCGCCTCCTTTCGGAAGTCGATGCCCAGCCCCACTCGCGCCAGGGGCGGGTAGTTGTAACTGCGGAAGGCGTTGAAGTTGTCGGCGCTCATCTTGGTTGAGCGGTTGCCGCGCCACAACGAGTTGTCAAACAAGATAGCCACTTCCTGCACCATCGGCTCGCCGTCCTTGTCAAGGGCGGCGGCAACCTGCAGGGCGGTAATGAGGTTTTCCTCGCCGTCGGTGCGCACCTCGCCAATGGGCAACTGTGAACCTGTGATAATCACGGGCTTGTGCAGGTTCTCGAGCATGAAACTCAATGCCGACGCAGTGTAGGCCATGGTGTCGGTGCCGTGCAGCACCACAAAACCGTCGTAGGCATCATAGTTATCCTCGATGGCCCGCGCCATGTCACGCCAGTGGCTAGGGTTCATATTGCTACTGTCGATGGGTGGGTCAAACTGGATGTTATCTATTTCATAGTCCAATTTCTTGATTTTTGGCACATTGTCAATCAAGTGTGAGAAATCGAACGGTTGCAAGGCGTGGGTCACCGGGTTCTCAATCATACCGATGGTTCCACCAGTGTAGATGATGAGTATGCGTGGCATGGTTAATCTAGTTTAGAGTTTAAAGTTAATGTTGCGGTATGGTCACTATTCGGCTGCGAAGTGCTTGGCAAAGAAGAGCATTTGATAGTCGAGCGAGTTGACCCAGTAGGTCCATGAGTGGTTGCCCGGACGGATAATAAAATCGTGCTTGATGCCTTTCTTCAGTAGTGCGTCGTGCAGGTCGCAATTTACCTTGTAAAAGAAGTCTTCGGCGCCGTCATCGATGATGATGTCTTGGACGTTGTCCTTGAGCGTGGGTACTAGGCTGATGACGCTATGTTCTTGCCAACGTTGCTTGTTGTCGGCATACGCTCCCAGCCGCTTGTTGATGTTCCAGCGATCGGGGAATTGGCTGATGTCCACACCGCCGCTCATTGAGCCACAAGCTCCAAACACGTCGGTGTGACGCCAAGCGCACCACAATGCTCCATGGCCACCCATGCTCAATCCCGTGATGGCGCGGAACTTGCGCTCGGGAATCGTGCGATAGTGGCCATCGACATAGTCCACCAGTTCCTGCGTGATGAACGTCTCGAACTGCATCTTTGGGTCGATGGGTGAGTCAAAGTACCAACTGTCCTGCCCGTCGGGGCACACAATGAGCACACCATATTCGCTGGCAAGGTCATCAAGGTCGGCCTTGGTGGGCCAGTCACGGTAACTGCCGTCAGCACCATGCAACAGGTAGACCACAGGGAATTGCTCCTCTTGCAGGTCGGGGTCAAAGTACTGTTCGGGCACGACAACCGTCGCGTTGATGTCACGTCCCATTTTTGCGCTCTTGATGGCGACCACAGCAGCCTGTGGTTGCTCTTCCATTTGCTCGACAGACTGCGGGGTAGCCACGGGGGCTGGGGCACTCTTGGGCGCATTGTTGCAAGCCATAGCGCTGAGCGTCAGGCTCCAGCATGTAAGCGCTGTCATCAGTTTCATGTTCATATTCTTTGTTTTATCTTTTGTTCTTGAAGAAATCTCTCATCAGTGCGGCGCATTCGTCGGCAAGAATGCCGCCGGTGACCTCGGTGCGTTTGTGGAAGGGAGACAGGCAGTGGGTGTGGTAACCGCGCTTGTCATCGTTGGCCCCATAGACCACCCGCGTGATTTGGCTCCAACCCAGTGCACCGGCACACATCAGGCATGGCTCCACGGTGACATAGAGTGTGCAGTCGGTGAGGTATTTACCGCCCAGTGTCTCGCTTGCTGCCGTGATGGCTTGCATCTCGGCGTGTGCCGTCACATCGGTCAGCGTCTCGGTCAAGTTATGACCGCGGCCCACCACGCGCCCACGGCACACGATGATTGCTCCGATGGGCACCTCGTCGCGTTCCATTGCCTTCCGCGCCTCTTCCAGCGCCATCCGCATATATTTCTCGTCGTCGGTCATAGGAATACCTTTTTCACATAGTTGCCGACAATCACTATATAGACGCGGTTGCGGTGCAGACTGATGACCTGGCCCTCGACGCTGGGACGCTCATAGTAGAGACGGCCATAGATGTCGTAGATGGTGGTCCAGGTGCCATAGTTGTCACCCTCGATGTGCAGAACACCATCCAGGGCATAAATGTTGGGGTGTAAGCGTTCCTCCACAAGGTCTTCAATACCAGTGATGGGCGCCTTGACCACGATGGGCATTGCGTCGTCAGCATCGCTGATACCATTTGTGGGAACAATGACATATTCTGTCTCGTGGTCGCTGACGGGGAGGTAGTAGTGTTCGGCGGTGGTGAGTGCCATCATATAGCCGTCCTCGCCATAGATGCGGTAGGCCATGTTGTGTCCCAATGCCACTTGGCTCCAGTTATCCTGCCAGTTCTCATCGCTGAGTTCAAAGCTGGGCGTGACATCCTCACTGGTCCACATCGAGTAGCGGTGATGGTCGCCCCACAACGAGTCGGTGCGCCAGGTAGTGACTGCACGATCATCGGCTAGAATCAGGTCCACGCCATTGATGGCAGGCATGGCGTCATAGCCCATCCACACGGGTGGCTCATCGGCTGCACTGAACACCTCAAACAGGCTGTGACAGCCATCAAAGGCATAGTCGCCCACCTCGAGTAGCGTCGATGGCAAGAATACCGATCGCAACAAGTTGCAGTCCTCGAACGCCGAGTCCTCGATGCGGGTGATGCCCTCGGGTAGAATGATACTCGTGATGGCGGTGCCAGCAAGCATACCTTCGCTCACCCACTGCAGGTGTAGCGGCAGGGTGACGCTTGTCAGATCGAACGCGTCGGCCATTGCCCATTGTCCAATGTGAGTGATGGAGTTGGGTAACTGCAGTTCGGTGATGCCGCTATAGTAGAACGCGCTGTCGGCAATGGCGGTGATGCGGTAATTAATGCCGTCGTAGTGAACTGTCTCGGGCACGATCACCACGCCCTCATAGAGGCTTACGCCTTGCTCCACCCATGGCACCACTGCTACCTCATCGTCACCAATGATGCGGTAGCGCAGGTCGCCGCTGACCCATTCCTGTGCTCCTGACACCAGGCTACAAGCCAGCAACAAGGCAAGCAAGAGTCCCTGTCCCCCTAACCCCCTAAAGGGGGAAAATATGTGTCCTGATTTATTCATTATCCATTGTTCATGATTTATTCTCGATAGTATACGCGCTTGACTCGGCGCGAGACGCTAGTGAGCACCTCGTAACTAATGGTGCCGCGCACTTGCGCCAGCTCGTCAACGGGGATGTGGCGGCCGAAGACCTCGACATGATCGCCCACTTGTACATCGGTGTCAGTGACATCAATCATCACTGCATCCATGCACACATTGCCCACGGTGGGGCAGCGCTTGCCGCCTGCCCACATCGAGATGGCACCATTGCCATAGTGACGGTCCAGCCCGTCGGCATAGCCGATGGGTACTGTGGCTATGCGTGAGTCGCGCTTGAGCACGCCCTTGCGGCCATATCCGATAGTTGTACCGGCCGGCCACTGTTTGATGCTGATAATGACGCTCTGCAAGGTGGCAACTGGCAGCAGTGCGTCCTCGCTGTGGTCGTCGAGTGTGCGCATGCCATAGAGGCCGATGCCGATGCGCACCATCTCCATCTGGTGCTCGGGGAACCGCACGATGCCCGCCGTGTTAAGGATGTGGCGAGGCAGTCCATGGAAATGCTGGCGCAGCAAGCTGGCGCAACGGTCAAAGTACTCAAACTGCTGCTGGGTGTAGGCGTCCTCGCTGGGCACATCGGCCACGCTCAGGTGTGAGAAAACCGATGCGGGGCGTACGACGTCTTGGCTCTCAAGTAATTGGATAACTGCGGGCAGTTGCTCGTAGGTAAACCCCAATCGATGCATGCCAGTATCCACCTTGATGTGGATGGGCAGGGGATTTCCTGTCTGGTAACGGGCACCCTCCCTGATGAGCTGTTGGCACATCTCCAGGCTATAGACCTCGGGTTCAAGGCGCAGAGTGAACAGCGACTTGTAGTTGATGACCATGGGATTGAGCACGATGATGGGCATGGTAATGCCTGCCTTGCGCAATTGCACACCCTCGTCCTGTACTGCTACCGCCAGGTAGTCAGCACCGCGGTCCTGAAGCGTTTTTGCCACCTCGTAAGAGCCTGTGCCATAGCCGCCCGCCTTCACCATCGCGATGGTGCGCGTGGTGGGCTTGATGAGCGACTTGAAGAACTTGAAATTGTGTGCCAGCGCATTCAGGTCAATCTCTTCGACCGTCTGGTGCTGCTTGGCCTCGAGCATGTCCAGAATCTGAGAGAAATCAAACTCGGGACTGCCCTTGACCAGGATGGTTTCGTCATCAAAGTCGCCTTGGGCCATCTCGGACAGGAATTGAGCCGTCGAGCCGAAGAAATGTGCGTCGGGCAACGTGTCGAACAGAGCCTTATGTTCGGTCATCTCGGGGCCGATGCCATAAAATCGGTCTATCTGCTTGGCGCGCAACAGGCTGCGCACACGACTGTAGAGGATTTCCAAGTCTACATCTTCGTGTTGAAGGTCGCTCAAGATGACCGCACTGCGACGGTTACCCGCGCGGCGCATCATGAAGTTGATGGCCGGCGTGAGGGTGACAAAGTCGTTGGCATACTCATCGGTAATGATGGTGCACTCGTTCACGCCCTCGATGACGTTAATTCGCGTGCCTGTGGGTGTGAGACGCATCATTCGTTCGGCAATCACGTCGGGAGCAATGCCCAGGTTGAGCATCACAGCCAGACAGATGATGGCGTTGTTCACATCCATTGCCTCAGACATGGGCAGCGTCAAGGAGTTCTCCTCGCCCTGGTAGACATAACTGATTTCGGAGCAGTGGTTTTGCACCGCCACCTGTTGGATATAGAGTTCCTTGGTAGGGTCGGTCTTTGACCATGCAATGATGTCGATGGGTGCCTCGTCATAGGCATCAAGCAGTGGCTTGAGTGCCTTGCGCACGCCCTGATCATCGGCGCGGTAGACGATGCTTTGGCAGTTATAAAGAATCTTGGCCTTCTCGGCTGCCTTCGAGTCCATGTCGTCGCCAAACTCGTCCTCGGGCTCGGGTGCGATGTTGGTAACCACACCCATTGTGGGGCGAATCATGCTGTGTAGCCGTGCCATCTCGCCGGGGCGCGAGATTCCAGCCTCGATGATAGCCAATGAGGTGTCATCATCGATGTCCCACAACGATAGGGGTACACCAATTTGTGAATTAAAGCTGCGTGGCGAGCGCACGATGTGATAGTCGTCGAGCAGCAGTTGGTATAGCCACTCCTTGACCGTGGTCTTGCCACGCGTGCCCGTGATGGCGATGATGGGGATGTCAAACTGCATGCGGTGTTCGGTGGCGAGGTCTTGCAGCGCATCCAGCACACTGGGCACCAGCAAGATGTTGCATGCCCGCAGCACATGGCCCGCGATGCCTTCCAGCGTCTCGACTACAAAACTGCGCACGCCCTTGTCGTAGAGGCTGTTGATATATCGTTGTCCTCCAGTATCTTGGGCCGTTGGCAGGGCGAAGAACAGCGTCTCGGCGGGCATCACCAGCGAGCGCGAGTCGGTAAGCAGCTGGCTCACATCGGCCTCGGGTGCGTTGAGCTGGGCGCCACGCACACCCACCATTTCAGTGATTTCTTGGATAGTATATTTCATCAACTTTCAAATTTTAGACCGCGCTATGCGCTGATAGGGTACTAATTCCCCCTCTCTCCTTGTAGAGAGGATAGGGGGATGAGGCCGTTTCTCTCCAGGTAAGGGTACTCCTTGATGAGGTTGCGCACTACCGTGCGAGTGTCGGCATTAAAACGCTCCACCACCTCGCGGTTGCTGCTCATGGGGCGGTGCGCAAGCCGCTTGCTCACGCGCTCGCAGCGGGCGATGGCTTGGGCCGATCGGTCGTCGAAGTAGGTGGCTTGGAACATCTGCCAAATATACTCGATGGCGACCTCGCTGGGATGCACCATGTCGGTGGCATAGAAGCGGTAGTCGCGCAGGTCGTCCATCATGATTTCGTAGGCGGGGAAGTAGGTCAGCAATGGGTCTTTCAACTCATGCAGCACTTGGTCGATGGCGACGCGCAGGCTCGCCTTGCTCAACGAGTTCACTTCCAGCCCATCGGCAATGTGGCGTATGGGACTTACCGTGAACAGGATACGTAGCTCGGGATTGTAGGCACGCAGGCGTTCGCACATGCGTTGTAATGTCTGCGCGATGTCGCGTACACTCACCAGGCTGCGCTCAAACTGGTGGGGCGGCACCTTGTGGCAGTTGTTCACCACCTGTCCCGTCGCCCGCAGGCGGTAGACCAGCGCCGTGCCCAGCGTGATCACCAGCACCTGGCTTGTGCGCAGGTGGTCGTGGGCTTGCGCGATGCGCTGGTTCATGCGCTGCAAGGTGGCGTCCTTGTCGGCCATCGAGTAGCGTGAGTGGAAGGCATAGCTGTTCCACACGCCATTCTGTTGGAACAGATCCATTCCCGCAATGGGCTCATTGTCAATCAGTCGGTCAACGCTTGCGGCAATGCTCAGCGGGTTGTAGATCGTGCCAAAGGGATTGATGTCCACCAGCATCATCGCCGCGCGCAGCTTCGCGCCGATGTTGTCGCTGAAGCACGACCCCAGCATCACCAGCGAGTCGCTGTGGTGCAGCCACCCTCCGTTGTCACCCACATGTATGGTAGTCCTGAATTCCATTTTCTGACAAATATAGCCTACAAAGATAGTACTTTTAAATGAAAATAGGGATATTGAGAGTTGAGATTTTTTTTCTGTGTGAAATTTTGGTGACAAAAAAGTGTGTTTTGGGGTATTTTTCGTCTTTGTTTGAGTATTTGACATTATCTTGTCATGGTTTCTAGAGTGGCTACACTACTTTTGTCACAAAAATATAGTACTTTTGCAACATGATTTTGAAACCCTACAAATTTCGGCCAGTGCTGAAGACCGTCATCTGGGGCGGTGAGAGAATTGTAGCATTCAAGGGCATTGCCACCGATTTGCGTCAAGTGGGCGAGAGTTGGGAATTGTCGGGCATCGCCGGTATGGAGAGTGTGGTGGACGGTGGCGAGGATGATGGACTGACACTGACGCAGCTCATCGACCGCCATGATGCCGCTTTATTGGGTGAGAAGTGCTACGAGCGGTATGGCAACCGTTTTCCGCTGTTGGTCAAGCTGATTGATGCGCACCGCGACCTGTCGGTGCAGGTGCATCCCGATGACGCGTTGGCTCAGCGCTTGCATGGCTGCAATGGCAAGACCGAGATGTGGTATGTCATCGACCATGCGCCCGACTCTCAGATCATGGCGGGCTTTGAGCGGCCCATCACAGCTGAGGACTATGACCGCCTGGTGGCCGACGGCAACATCATGGATGTGGTGGCGCACCACGCGTCGCACAACGGGCAGGTGTATTTCCTGCCTGCTGGATGCATTCATGCCATTGGTGCTGGTAACCTAATCGCTGAGATACAGCAGTCGTGCGACGTGACCTATCGGGTGCATGACTACAATCGCCTTGACAAGGACGGTAAGCCCCGCCAGCTGCACACGGCTCAGGCGCGTGAAGCACTGAACTACAGCACTTACGATGAATGCCTCAAACAATCGGGGGCAAGGATCAACGAAGGAAATGTGCTGGTGTCGTGCGACTACTTTGTCGTTGAACGCTATGCGATTGCGGGAACGACCCAATTGGATTTGCCGCAGTCTTTCTTGGTGATGATGTGTGTCGATGGTGGGGTAGAGGTAACCGATGAGAACGGGGCGTTGACAACCCTGCATCGTGGCGAGACCATCCTTGTTCCCGCCTGCCTGTCACGGTTAGTCCTACACGGCACTGCCATCGTACTCACAGCACGCTTGTGAACACCTCAAGGGTGCGTTGAGCGATGGCTGTCCAGTCATAGTCGCTGAGGTCGTATTGGATTGGGCCGATTGGCTTGCTCAGGGCTTGTTCAAGGGCCCTAGTCAGTGCTGTCGTGTCGCCTGCTGCACAATAGCTGTCGCCGGGCAAAGACACCAGTCGGGTGGCCTCGAGGTCGCTTGCCACGATGGGCAGATGGTAGGACATTGCTTCTAGCAAAACCATCGGGAATCCCTCGCTCAACGAGGGCAGTGCCAGCAGCCGTGCATGCGAGTAGAGCTGGCATAGGTCATTGCCAGTGGCATAGCCTGTGAAAATCACTTTATGTTGGGTGTCAAGCGCTTTCAGTTGCTTCAGATAATCGGTATCGTGGTCGGTGTCGCCTGCGATGACCACCTGTGTGATGGCCGTCGATTTGCAGGCGGCCTCAATCAGATGCTCTAGTCCTTTTTCGGGCGTGATGCGCCCCACTGCCAGGATATACGCTCCAGGAGTGATGTGATGTCGCAGAAGAAACTGGGTGGCCGTGGTGGGCTTTGCTGGCTCTACACCGTTGGGTATGAAGGTGCTCTTTTGCTGAATCTTATCATCGTAGTGCTGCTGGCGCAGGCGGTTCACAAAGATGATGTGGTCGCAGTAGCGCAACGACAGCCGTTCGCTCTGACGAAGCCACCACCGTGCCAACTTGCCCCACTTGCGGTGCTCATAGTTGATGCTGTGATAGGTCATTACCACTGGGATGCCCAGCCATCGCAATGGCAGGGCAAACAATGTCGGGCCCATGTTGTGCACATGGATTAGGGCTGGGCGGTGCCAAATGCAGTGCCATGCTGCGCGCATGGAGTGCCATGCGGCCTCAAAACCCTGGATACGGGTTGACTGCCAGTCGACAAACTCGATGTTTGAGTAGTGTGTCATTGACTGCGCCGTCAAATAGGGCTTGCGGCGATAGATGCGAAACCGGTACTGCGGCATGAGTGGATAGAGGTGCTGGCAGTGCGACTCGACACCGCCCTGCACACCCGGAAATCCGCGAGTGCCTAGCACTGCGATGGTCTTCATGGTTTGAGTCTTGTTTACTCCCATGCTATATCCTTGCCGCGCCAGATGCGCCACTTGTTTTTCACAATCCACCAGATGGGCACCCACGGACGTCGCACCATGTCATGTCGCTCGGTAACAATAAACGCACAGTTGCGGTCGCATTGCCGCACGCGCTCCATAGCCTCGCGTGCCTGGTCGCTAGCCATGATTTGCTCGATGGTCTGCTCTTTGATGTTGCCCATTACCCACTCTTGCTCGCTGCCGTTGCATGGCGACACATTGCCCCACGGGTCAACGAAGAAGAAGTCGGTGCCCGCGCCGCAGGCGGGGCGGTAGCCCGCCTTGTCACCACGCAGGCGGCGGTGAATCGAGCGGTTGAAGTAGGCGCGGCCATAGTCTTTGAGGCGGGCCTTGAGCCGACGGCGCTTGCTGGTGAGCAATGCTTTGACAAAACGGTCGTGTTCGCGCAAGGCATCCTCGCTCACCACTTGGTTGTCGTGCTTGTGAAAGTACCATGAGTTGTGCACCGCGCTGGTGCCCAGTTCGACATCCAGTGCCACACACAGCTCGTAGAGCGCCACGAGGTCGCTGTAGTTGTCGGGTGAGATAACCACCGAAAATCCGATGTTGCGGCACTGTGTTTTCTTCAACTCGAGCATCGTGTGCAGCGCATGGTCAAAGCCATCTTTCAGCCCGCGCTTGCTGTCATTGATGCGCGGCAAGCCCTCGACGCTGACGCGAATCAAGATGTTGGGGTACTTGCGTGCCAGCGACACAATGGCGTCGGTGTTGTATCCGTTAGTGCTAAGCTCTAGCAATGCTGATTTTGGGTATAGGATCTCAAAAATCTGGTCTATATCCTTGCGCAGTGTCGCCTCGCCGCCCGTGATGTTGATGCGCAACCCGTCGGGCAATCGCTTGTAGCACTCCGCGTCGATCTCTTCGTCGGGGCGTGTGGGCGACTGCCAGATGTTGCACATGTTGCACCGGGCATTGCACCTGAATGTGGTAATCAGGCTTGCCTGAACGGTCGTTCTCATGGCTGATAAATCTTCATCAAGCGCTCGTAGTGTGTCTCGGGGTTAAATTGCTCGATAGCGTCGTGGGCAATCTCCTCATAGTCCCACGACCGCATGTGTGCTTGCTCAATGGCGGTGCCCAGTGCTTGTGGCCGAGCCACAATGCCGTTGGTGTAGTCAATCAGTTCGGGTATGCCGCCATTATGCGTCCCCACGGCGGGTGTGCCCAGGCACAGCGACTCGATGACGCTGAGCGGGTTGTTTTCGGGCCACTCCGAAGGCATCACAGTGAAACGGGCATGAGCCATCAGTTCGCGCACTTGGGTTTGGTCAAGCAGGCCGACAAACTCGATGTTCTTTGCGTCGGCATACTTCTGTCGCAGGGGCTCCTCAAGCGGTCCGTCGCCAGCTACCTTGATGTGTAGTGGCAGGGTGGCAGCAACCTCCAGCAGGTTGTCCACGCCTTTTTCCTCACTTAAGCGACCGGCGTAGCAATAGTAGTCATCGCGCTCGGTGATAATCTCTTGGGGTATGTGATTGACGCAATTGTGCAGCACAACCACCTTCTTGTCATCAAAGCCCGCATCGTGCAGGCACTTGGCCATATAATGGCTAGGACAGATAAATGTGTCAACCCATTGTTGAAGGCGGTCGCGGCTCCATTTGGTGGCCTCGCAATAGGCGGCCATGCTGGCCAACTTGGACCCGCGCATGCACTTGTGGATAATCACATTCCACTTGCGCATGAAGCAGGCATGGCAAATCGCATCATCTCGTGAGCAGGTATAGCCAGGGCAGATGAGCTTGTAGTCGTGCATTGTCCACACCACACGGCAACCATATTCATGTGCCAGCCGAGCCACAACGGGCGAGATGTAGCTGTGGATATTGTGCAGATGCACGACATCGGGCTTGAAATCGTTGAGGATGCGCCGAAACGAACGGAAGATGTCGCCATGACCCATAGCACGGCGCATAGCGCGGATGCGGTCGGTATCAAAGTCGACCTCCGAGGCAAAATAGCCGCTCCAGGGACTCGATAGGTTCTTGGGGTAGGACATGGCGAACACGGCCACTTCGTGCCCGTGTTGACGCAGCATTTCCTCGGTGCGCAGCGCAACGATGCAGTCGCCGCCACGCCGATAGTAAAACTTGTTGACTTGTAATATGCGCATGCTAGTTTATCCTATAAGGGTAATATTATAACGCAGAACATCACGACTTATTGCGCGCGATCAGCTTGGGTTAGTAGTTGTGGGTGCCTGGCTTACAGGTAATTCCGAGAAAATGAATTTTCAATTCAGTGTCGATGGTGGTCCTAGGATACCACATTCACAGGTTTCCCGGCCTGGAAGGCACGTATGTTATCCTCGACAACACGTATCAGGCGAATGCGTGCTTCCTTGCTGGCCCAGCCCAGATGTGGGGTGATGAAGCAGTTGCGTGCTGTGAGTAGTGGACTGCCGTCCTTGGGTGGTTCCAGTGGCAACACGTCGAGGCCTGCGGCAAACAAGCGTTTCTCATTGAGGGCATCGGCCAATGCTTGTTCGTCGACTAGCATGCCACGGCTTGTGTTGATGAGAATGGCGGTGGGTTTCATGAGCGCCAGTCGCTCACGGTTAACCAGACAGCGGGTCTCGGGTGTGAGCGGGCAATGTAAGCTCACCACGTCACACTCGGCAAAGACCTGCTCCAGGTTGCGGGCGCGGGTAACACCATCGGGCAATTGATCCTGTGACTTGCTAGTATAGGCCAGCACGGGCATGTCCATTGCGCGGGCAATGCGGGCCACGGTACTGCCTATTTGGCCAAACCCAACAATGCCCATCGTCTTTCCCGCGAGCTCAATCAGGTCGGTGTTGGTAAAGCTAAAGTCTGGGCAGCGGCCCCACAGGCCACCACGCACCTCGTCGGTGTAGTGCTGCGGCATGCAGCATATGTTCAGCAAGTGAGCCCATGCCAATTGTGCCACGCTGGGTGTGCTGTAGGCGGGTACATTGGTCACGATGATGCCCAACTCGTGGGCGGCGACCACGTCGACATAGTTGAATCCGGTGGCCAGGATGCCTATGTAGCGCAACTTGGGTAGTTGCTCCATCATCTCGCGGGTGATAATTACCTTATTTATAAGGATGGCATCTGCTTCGCGCGAACGCTCCACAATTTGCTCGGGTGTGCTACGGTCATAGATGATGCACTCACCCAGTTGTTTCAACCCATCCCAAGATAGGTCGCCGGGATTGCTTGTATAAGCGTCAAGAAAAACGATTTTCATAAAGAAGTTAATAAGTTAAGAAGTTAGACCGCGTTCATTTAGTGGGTGCAAATTTACGTAAAATATTTGGAATTTGCACTGCGAAAATCAAAAACCTGTTTTTTTTATTTTCCCACGTCAAGAATTTGTTGTACATTTGCAGGCTGAAAACTTGTGTATGTGGGCATTAGCACCGTTTTTGGGATGTTTCTGACGCGGCTAATGTACACATTCATAGGTCGTTATCGCTTTTTGTAAACAATTAAAAACAAATAATTAACAATTCTAGAAATGCAAACGAAAGGTTTTATCAGAGTCATTACGATTGCGCTGATCCTGATTTGTGCTTTTTATTTGTCATTCACGTTCGTGTCAAATCACTATCAGAATGTCGCCGAGCAGAAGGCATTGAAGGCGGCTGGTATCAAGAGCCCTGACACGAGCAACGACAAGTACCGCACTGCGCTCAATACGTACATGGACTCGATTGGCAAGGAGAAGGTGTATCTTGGATACTACACCTTCCAGCAAGTGCGTGAGAAAGAGCTGGGCCTCGGTCTGGACTTGAAGGGTGGTATGAACGTGACACTGCAAATCTCGGTGCCCGACATCCTCCGCGCTCTCTCAGGCAACAATCCCGACAAGAAGTTTAACGAGGCTATCGCAAAGGTCGAGAAAGACCAGGCTGCACAAGAAAACTTTGTGGCCAGTTTCTGCAAGGAGTACAAGAACTTGGCTCCTGGAGCAAGCTTGGCACAGGTGTTCCGCAACGTAGAGAAGGTCCGCGAGGATCCTACCGCTAGCGACGCTAAGGTGCAGAACATCCTCGAGGAAGAGGTG
>JAEEVE010000041.1 GCA_016290765.1 Muribaculaceae bacterium | reverse complement strand
CGAGTTTGTCTACGAATTCACCGAGGAATAGATAACATCATCCTCCTAAAATGATAATAGGGCGCGACCACACTTGCTGGCCGCGCCCTTTGCTTTGTAAGGTCACATTTCCCCTGCGCCATAAATAAACTCTATGCAAATTTGCAGTTAGATTGCAAATGTGCATAGTTTTTTTGTATCATATGCCTGGCAACAATGTGTGAATATGTGTTCCTCGAAACTCGAAAAAAGCACTGAGCATACAGCCACACAGCACTATTTTCCCTATTACACAAAGAAATTCCTGATAAAAGGAATTCTCTAATTCGTGATAGAAAAGAATTCCCAGAATGCCTGACACGTTTTTGACTCCACTGCATTCGGTCACTTGACGATGACCTTGCCGTCGGTGACATCGCCGAAGTGCTCCAGACTCCAGCCTATCAAACCCTCGACATGTGGCATGAGAGACCGACCCAGGGGCGTGAGGGCATACTCGACACGCGGCGGAATCTCGGGGTACTGCTTGCGCGAGACCAGATGGTTGCTGACCAGTGACTTGAGCGTCTGGGAGAGCATCTTCTGCGAACAGTCGTCCATAAACCGATGCAACTCGCCAAATCGCATCACGCCACCCTCATTGCGCCACAAGGCGTACAAAACCAGCAGCGACCACTTGTCGCCGAAACGATCAATCACGTGCCGGATGGGGCACGACAGATACTCAGTGTGCAATTGTTTGTTCATGGCTGCAAAGGTAATAATAGTTTCTGATAGTAACCAAATAACTAATCGAAATATTTTTTCTTCTAGTTAATCATTGTTAATTGTCATTTTATAATCTTCTTGTTTCCAGTAAATAAAACTTATTGGTAAGTAGATTACAAAACAGTCTATACTTGTCTATTTTGCATAGGAGCCATAACTTTGCAGCGCAAAAAGAAATTCACTAACAAATAATAATATTATTATGAGAACAATTGAGAACATCAAGTCAGGCAAGAACTATGCCGCAGTCAACGTGGGACGTATGGATCAGATTATCGAGCACGAGTTGCCCATGGGTCCCAATGTCATTCAAGGTAAAGTATTCGTTGGTCAAGCACTGGGTGTCACTGGCAGCGAACTGAGTTTCCAGACACTGGTTCCAGGTCAGGACAGCGGTTTCCTGCACACCCACAAGACCCACGAGGAACTCTATTTTATCCTCAAGGGTGAAGGCTTGTATCAAGTTGATGGCGAGCAGTTTGTCGTGAGCGAAGGTACTGTCATCCGCGTGTCGCCCGAGGGCAAGCGCGCCCTGAAAAACACTGGCACGACCGACATGGTGATGCTCTGCATCCAGTATCGCGCCAATGCCTTCACCGAGGCAGACAGCCCCATGACCGACGGCAACATCCTGCCCGACGCACTCACTTGGTAACAACCACTCCCTCAAATAAACTAGGGCGCGACCACACCTGCTGGCCGCGCCCTCTTACTGTCGACAATAGCGTTCTGAATGATTTTTACCCAAATTTGGCGATGCTTTCGGAAAAAATCAATACCTTTGCGTTGGCATACTGAATGAACAGAATATGGGCAATATAATCACAGTCATCGGCGGCGTGAATATAGACGTGTCGGCTGCCATGAGTTCCCCGTTTGTCAAGGGCGACTCCATACCGGGCAAGGTGACCATGTCGTGTGGCGGCGTGGCCCACAACATAGCCCATAACCTGTGTCTGCTAGGGCATCGGGTGCGCTTTGTCACCGTCTTTGGCGGCGATGAGTTTGGGCGGCTCTGCCAGGAGCAATGCGCCCAGTCGGGAATGGACCTGTCGCTTACTGAGCGTGATCCATCGGCACGTAATGGCCTGTACCTTTGCGTGAACAATCCCGATGGAGACGTGGTGGCGGCTGTGGCCGATATGGACATCCTCGAACGCATCACGCCAGAATTCCTGGAGCGTCGCATTGAGGACATCAACCTGAGCGAACTGGTGGTCACCGATACAAACCTCTCAGTGCAGGCACTGACCTATCTGCTTGACCATGTGGACGCGCCGATGATGGTTGACACGGTGAGTTCGGCCAAGGCACCGCGCATCATTGAGGCGCTGCAACAGAGTGCTACACGCCGCTTGCATACATTGAAACTAAATCAGCTGGAGGTGTATCAGGCAGGAGGGTTCTTCAGCACTATTGAGCAGTCGGCACAATGGCTCACTAGTCTGGGTGTTCAGTATGTTTACGTCACCCTGGGCAACCAAGGTGTTTATTGCGCCGATGGCTTTAGCGAATATCGCATGCCAGCCATGCCTGTCGAGGTGGTGAACACCACAGGCGCTGGAGATGCTTTCCTGGCAGGAGTGGCCCATGCCCATGTTTCGGGCATTGCTTTCCCCGATACTGCACAAATGGGGCTGCGTGCAGCACGGGCCACCTTGCTCACCCCATTCACCGTCAATCCATCAATTAATATAGAATTAACAACCTAGATGAACAAGTTTCTTTCCATATCCCCCGAGGTGCAGCAAGCACTGAACGAGGGGGGACCAGTCGTTGCGCTGGAATCTACCATCATCTCGCACGGCATGCCTTATCCGCAGAATGTTGAGACTGCCATGCGTGTGGAGCAAACCATTCGGGATAATGGTGCTGTGCCGGCAACCATTGCCATCATCGGCGGCAAACTCAAGGCGGGCTGCACTGCCGACGAAATCGAGTACCTGGGTCGCAAGGGCCGCGAAGTAATCAAGGCATCGCGCCGCGACCTGCCCGTACTCGTTGCCCGTGGAGCAGATGGCGCTACTACCGTCACCACCACCATGATCATTGCCGCCATGGCGGGCATCAAGGTGTTTGCCACAGGAGGCATCGGCGGCGTGCACCGAGGTGCCGAGACCACGATGGACATCAGCGCCGACCTTGAGGAGCTCGCTCAGACTCCCGTCATGGTCATCTGCGCTGGGGCGAAGTCCATTCTGGACCTGGGGCTCACACTGGAGTATCTCGAGACTAAGGGCGTGCCCGTTATCGGATTTGGCACCGATGAGTTGCCCGCATTCTACACGCGTCACAGTGGATTCAAGGTGGACTACCGCATCGATAGCCCCGAGGAATTGGCGGCGGCGTTTCGCGCCAAACTTGAGATGGGGCTGCATGGAGGCATGCTGGTCACCAACCCCATCCCCGAGGAGTACTCCATGCCGGCAGATGTCATCAACCGCGCCATTGATCAGGCCATTGCTGATGCCAACCGGCAGGGTATCCATGGCAAGGAGACGACACCTTTCCTGCTTGCGCGCGTAAAAGACCTCACTGGCGGTGATAGCCTGGCAGCCAACATTCAGTTGGTACTCAATAATGCTCGCTTGGCCGCACGCACTGCCGCATGTCTATAGGCGGTCAAAGGAAAAAATATTTGTGGGTGTCGTGGAATAGTAGTAATTTTACGGCCCTAAACTGAAAAAGACAAATTCATGAGTAGGCAAGAAGAGAAGACTCAGACGGGCGCAAGGAGTTTGCGCTCGGCACTTTACATTGTACTGTCGGTCATAGTGATGGCAGTGGTCGCATGGATCATGTTCTATCCCAGCGATGTGAATGGCGACGTGTTGCAGCAGCACGATGTGATGCAAGGCGTTGCCAATGGTCAGGAAGGTGTGCTGCATGAGCAGCAGACGGGTGAAATCACTCGCTGGACCGATGCTCTGTTTGGCGGTATGCCCACATTCCAGATACGCCCAAGCTATGTCACCAACAGTTGGTTGGGATGGGTGAGCAAAGTTTACTCGCTATGCTTCCCAGAGGCTGTGGGATGGATCTTCATGATGATGCTGGGTTTCTTCCTGCTGATGCTCTCGCTCAAGACACGGTGGTACCTTGCCGTGCTAGGTGCCATCGGATATGGGCTATCAAGCTATTACTTCATCCTCATCGGTGCCGGACACATCTGGAAGTTGCTCACACTCACCTATGTGGCTCCCACTTTGGCAGGCATCATCTGGTGTTATCGTGGCAAGTACCTGGCGGGTGCTGGACTCGCCGCGTTGGCGGGCGCCATGCAGTTGCTGAGCAACCATGTGCAGATGACTTATTACTTTGGATTCGTCATCGTGGCCCTGGTCATCGGATTTCTCATTAAGGCCATTCAGGAGAAACAAGTACGTCAGTGGGTCATCGCCACACTAGCGCTGGTGGTTGCTGGCGGACTCGCTGTGGCAGCCAATGCGCCTAATTTGTACATGAGTTACAAGTACCAGAAGGAAAGTATCCGTGGCGGACACAGTGAGCTGACCCCAGTGGAGGGTGAGCCGGGTGCCGAAGTCACCGAAGGCGGACTCGACAAAGATTATATCACGCAGTGGAGCTATGGCAAGGATGAGACCTTCACCCTGATGATTCCCAACGTCAAGGGCGGCGCAACCATCAAGCCCGAACGAGGCGACAGCAAGTTCCTCAACCTCGCCGAGACTTCTCAGGCTCAGGCGATGAATGAGAGTGGAAAAATTGCGGGACAAGACATGCAGGTGTTATCGCAGTTGCCGCAGTATTTCGGCGATCAGCCTATGACTAATGGCCCCGTCTATGTGGGTGTAATTATTTTCGCCCTGGCCTTGCTGGGTGTCGCCGTGGTGCGTGGCCCAGTCAAGTGGTCACTGGTGGTGGTCACTATCTTGAGCATATTCCTCTCGTGGGGACACAATATGATGTGGCTCACCGACCTGATGATCAACTACTTCCCGATGTACAACAAGTTCCGCGCTCCCGCCAGTTGGCTAGTGGTCGCTGAACTCACAATGCCGCTGTTGGCCGTGTTGGCGCTGAAGGAGATGTTTGAGAACAAGGACTTCTGGCGTGAGCACAAGTGGGCCGTGGTGGGTGCCTTCGGCTTCACTGCGCTGGTTTGCCTATTGACATGGTTATTCCCCAGCATGTTTGGCAGTTACAGCCAGCAGGAACATGAGCAACTCATCGCCACTGGCCAGCTACAAATGTATCCCACCGTGGATGCCGCCATCCGTGGTGTGCGTGGAGCGATGGTGAGCAGTGACGCTATGCGCAGCCTGCTCTTCCTGGTGCTGGGTGGTGCCGTGCTTGCCGTCTACCGCCTGGGCAAGATTAACCCAATGGTCACCTCGCTGGCACTTGCTGTGGTGGTGCTCATCGACATGGGGGTGGTCGATAAGCGATATGTCGACAGTGAGACCTTCGTGCCCGCCGAGGCCGTAGACCAGGCGCGTGGCTTCACGCCACGACCTGTCGACACGCAGATTCTGCAGGACAAGGACCATTACCGCGTGCTTGACTTGGAGCATTTTGCCGATGCCATGCCTAGCTACTTCCACAAGACGGTGGGAGGCTATCATGCCGCCAAGCTCACTCGCTACAACGACTTGATCAACCGCCAGATTGCTAAGAACAACCAGCAGGTGTTGAACATGCTCAACGCCCGCTATATCATCCTCAACGACAACACTATGCAGCAGAACCCTGGTGCACTGGGAAATGCATGGTTTGTCGACTCTATCGCATGGGTCAAAGGCGCTGATCAGGAGATGGCAGGGCTTGACTCCATTCAGCCGGCTCGCTTTGCAGTCGCCGACGAGCAGTTCCGTGATGTGCTCAAGGGCGCGCAGACCGTGCAGCCTGGCGACACTATCGCACTCACCAGTTATGCCGCCAACAAGCTCACGTTCAAGAGCCATAGTCAGAATGGTGGACTGGCTGTGTTCAGCGAGGTTTATTTCCCGTGGGGCTGGCGAGCCACCATCGACGGCAAGGAGGCACCCATCGGCCGTGTGAACTATGTGTTGCGCGCCATGCAGTTGCCTGCTGGTGACCACACCATCGAGATGACCTTCGACCCGCAGGAGGTGCACCGCACCGAGGGTGTCGCCTCGGTGGCCATCATCGCCATCTTCGTGCTGCTCCTGCTCGACGCCAACATCGCCCTGTGGCGTCGCCTCCGCACAGGCAAAGAATCAAAATAAACAGTCGTATAACATATCCACACAATGCGCCACTCACCGCTGTGAATGGCGCATTGTGTGTTGAAAAATAGTTAAAGATGCTAAAGTTAGATGCTGTAACGGGAATTTTCACTACTTTTGTAGTTTAGATAATTTTCTTGCGTTCTGCAAAGTTCAACTATGGTTGTTTTTGCTCTCGCTAGATCGATAATTTGCATCAAAGGCTCTTTTGTTCAAGACCACAAGCGGCGTGTTTGGGCGCCGAAACAATATGTTTGCCAACTAAAAACGACAATGAAGATACAGAGACTGACGCTTGCCATCGCTGCGATGGCAATGACGATGTGGGCTGCGGCCCAAGGCTCGAGTACGAGCCCCTACAGTAGGGTGGGCTACGGCCTGCTCAGTGATAACGCATCGAGCATCCAACGCTCGATGGGTGGCGTGGGATATGCCATGCAGAATGGGCGTGTGGTTAACGCAATGAATCCCGCGAGCTATTCTCAGGTCGACTCGCTCACATTCTTGTGGGACGTGGGTGTCGACCTAACCAACCTTTGGTCGAAAGAGAACAGCAAGAGCGGGTACAACTTTGGCGGCGGACTGGACTATCTTACTGGCCAGTTCCGCATCACCAAGCGCTTTGGTGGCTCGTTGGGACTGGTGCCTTTCTCGTCGGTAGGCTACACATTCGGCAACAAGTTGGATAACGGTGAGGAATTTCGTGGTGGCTCGGGTGGTCTTGCGCAACTCTACCTGGGTGCGGGTTATGAGTTGTTCAAAGGACTCAGCCTCGGTGCTAACTTTTCCTATCTCTTCGGTACGACAACCAACTCGACCAGCGTGACCGACGAGTCGAGTGCTGTGTTCAATCGTGTCATGGAGGTGCGCGACTGGAATGTGCAGGTGGGATTGCAGTATGCGCTGCACCTGGGCACTGCCGACCGTCTGGTGTTCGGTGCCACCTACCAGCCTAACAAGTCGCTGCATGGACACACCTGGGGTACCCTTTATGACCTTCAGGACAATGACATCGACACTGTCGGATACACTAGCCTGAAGGGCAAGTACGAACTGCCCCATACCATCGGAGTGGGCGTGAGCTACGAGTGGAACCATCGCCTGCTGGGTGAGGTCGATTTTACCTACCAGAAGTGGGCCGATGCCAAATATTCCCCCCTGCAGGGTTTTGAAGAGGGTGGCATGAAGTTTGACAACCGATGGAAGGCAGCAGCAGGTCTGCAGTATACCCCCAATCGCCGCGGCTCTTATGTGGGCGCAATGATGTTCCGTGTGGGTGGATTCTATAATCACGACTACATGAACATACGTGGCAACAATGTGCGTGACTATGGCGCAAGCATCGGTGTGGGACTGCCCGTGCCCAGCGGAAAGACTATGGTCAACATTGGCCTGGAGTGGAAGCACCGCTACACGGCACCCACCTCACTCATCAAGGAGGATTACCTGAACATCACCATTGGCGTGAACGTCAACGAGATGTGGTTCTGGAAGAACAAAATTCGATAACCAATTGAGACTGCTTGGTTGTTACATATTGTGTGCCTTGACGATGTGCCTGGCAGGGTGCAAAGACGGGGAGCTGAAGAGCGTGGTAAGCCATGCCACCGACCCCGAAAAGGTACCCACGATGGCGAGCAACGATGTGCAGACCATCATCAGTGATGACGGCCACACGCGGTACCGCATCACCACACCACGCTGGCTGATGTTTGAGGAGGCGAATGAACCCCACTGGATTTTCCCCGATGGCGTGAAGGCCGAGGAAATGGATTCGGCCTACGTGGTGACCTCGACCATCGAGTGCGACTCGGCCTATTATGACACGCACAAGCAACTGTGGGACCTGAACGGTAATGTGCGCATTACCAACGAGTCGGGCGATGTGATACTCACTGACCAACTCTTTTGGGACCAGAACGACCGCAAACTCTTTAGTGAAGCGTTTATCCACGTCGAGAAGCAAGGTCGCGTGATCGAGGGCTACGGCTACGAGAGCAATGAGACCTTCACCACCTACACGCTGCGCCGTGTCGAGGCCATCTTTCCCATCGACGAGAGCCGTATGCCTCACCCGTAGGGCGGTCTCCCTTGATCCCTCCCCTGAAGGAGGGGAATTTAAGAGCGTAATGATTTGACAACATGATAAGTTCGTCATTAATAATAGTAATTGTCTCTATCGCCTTGTCTGGGTTCTTCTCGGGCATGGAGATCGCGTTTGTGTCGTCGAGTAAGGTTCGTGCCGAGATGGACATCGCCCGCGGTGGCATCATCGACCGCATCATGAACGTGTTCTACTCGCACCGCGAGATGTTCATCTCGACCCTGCTGGTGGGCAATAACATCGTCAATGTGGTCTATAGCATCGCCATGGCTAATCTATTGACGGTACCCCTGCGGCCGTGGGTGGCGGGTAACGATTTCATGGAATTGCTTTTGATTACCGTCATCAGTGCCGTCATCATCTTGCTCACGGGCGAGTTCCTGCCCAAGGCGGTGTTCCGCATCAACCCGAACTACTCGCTGCGTACATTCTCGCTGCCATTGTTCATGTGCTACTGCGTGTTATATCCTGTGTCGCGCTTCATGCAGCTGCTCTCGGCTTGGCTGATGAGACTCTTTGGACTCAAGGTGCAGAACGAGCGGTTGGGGCTCATCACCGTCGACGAGCTGGATGCCTACCTGCAAGAGAACATTGACAAGCACGAGGATGAAAACAAGGAGGTGGAGCACGAGGTGAAGCTCTTTGAAAACGCGCTTGACTTTAGCGACACGCGATTGCGCGATTGCATGGTGCCACGCAACGAAATGGTCGCAGTTGATATCACCGACACCACGCGCGACCAGCTGGTGAGTCTGTTCACCCAGTCGGGATTGAGCAAGATTGTGGTCTATCGCGACGAGATTGACCACGTTATCGGCTTTATCCAGGTGAGCGAACTCTTTGTTCCCGAGGTCGACTGGAAGATGCGCATCAAACCCGTACTCTTTGCTCCTGAGACCTTGCTGGCGCGTAAGATGATGCAGAATCTGATGGGGCAGAAGCGTTCGATGGCCATCGTGCTCGACGAGTTTGGTGGCACGAGCGGCATGGTCACCCTTGAGGATTTGGTCGAGGAAATCTTCGGCGAGATTGAGGACGAGCATGACCGCAATCGGCTTACGGCCAGGCAGATTGATGACAATACTTACGAGTTGAGCGGGCGCATGGAGATTGAAGAGATTAACGAGCGCTTCCACCTCGACTTGCCCGAGAGCGATGACTACCAGACTATCGCAGGCTACTTGTTGCATCTGCATGAGGCAATACCAGCCGTAGGCGAGCGCATCGACACCGAGCTCTATGAGTTTGAGGTCGTCCGCAAAACCGCTGCACGCATCGAACTTGTCAAACTCACCGTTAAGCCTGTCGATAATTAGTCCCCCTAACCCCAAAAGAGGAATAACAGTGTTACTTTACTACCGATAACTACTTAACTACCTTCACTACTTATATGGAAGAGAACAATAACATCAACCAGTTGCCGCCGCTGTACATCGTCACGGGCGCAACCGACAGCATGGGCAGTGTGATTGCCCGTCGCATCGCCAAGCAAGGAAAGCCATTGTTGCTCGCTAGCCGAGATGTCGAGAAGGCTCAGCGCTATTGTGACAAGCTCAAGAGCGAGACGCGCAACATGGACATCCAGTGCCTGCAACTTGACCTGAGCTCGTTTGAGCTGGTCAATGACTTTGTGGCGCGTCTCAAGGCATTGAACCGCCCGGTCGCTGCATTGGTCAACAATGCTGGAACACTGCCACGGCACAGCAAGATCTCACCTGATGGATATGAGCATACTGTGCAGGTCAACTTCCTGAGTACGGCCTTGTTGTCTATGGCCATCTACCCGTTGATGATCGAGAACGGACGCATTATTTTGTCGACTAGCCTGTCACGACGATTGGTCTCGTTGCCCTATGAGTTCCCTGCTGTGAGCAACTTCACGCAGATTGGCTCCTATGCCCAGGCTAAGTTGGCACTGACCTTGTTCAGCATCTACATGAGCACCGTGATGAAGACGCACCGCGTCAACGTCAACTGTGTCAACCCTGGCGTCATTAACTCAAGTGTGCTGGCATTGCATCGATGGATTGAACGCGCACCCGACTACATCTACAATCCGTTCCCAAATCCCGAGAATGGCATTGTCCCAACGATGCGCGCACTGGAGTCGAACGACACGGGCTTCATCTTCCAGGGAAGCAATACGCAAATCAAGACCAGCTCGCTATTGAAAAACCGCGACGTGTTTATCAAGTTGTGTAACGACACGATGCGAATCATCAAGAAGCACCTGCCCAATGAATAGGCTCAGTGAGACTGACCACTTGCCCGCAGGGTCGACCGTGTGCTCCATCGGTATGTTCGATGGTGTGCATCTGGGTCATGCCACGCTTATCCAGGCACTGAAAGACGAAGCTGCGGCACGTGGCCAGCAATCGCTGGTGGTGACTTTCGGCCAGCACCCGCAGCATGTGCTGCAGTGCAACCCCCAGCTCAAGATGCTTCAGACGTTGGATCAGCGCTTGCAAGCTTTGGCGACATTGGCTCCAGACTACCTGGCGGTGCTTGACTTTACTCCCCAACTGGCACGCATGGACAGTGAGGCATTCATGCGGCTGTTGCGAGACCGCTACGGTATGACAGCGCTCATCGTGGGATATAACCACCGTTTTGGGCACAATCGAGGCGAGAAGTTTGCCGACTATGTGCGCATCGGTAGTGGGTTGGGTGTTGACGTTATCAAAGCACCAGAGTACCTGGGTGAGTACGCACCCGTGAGCAGTACCATTGTGCGTGGTCTCATCGCCGCGGGTAAGGTCGACGATGCCATGCGATGCATGAACCGGCCCTATCGGCTCGAGGGGATTGTGGTGCATGGTTTCCATAACGGACGCGGTATAGGCTTCCCCACCGCCAACATCGGCAAGACCGACCCCAGTGTGATTCTGCCCCACAACGGTGCCTATGCTGTGATGGTGCACTTGGGCGACCGTACGTTGCAAGGTATGGTCAATGTGGGGAACCGTCCTACACTGGACAATGGCACAGGGCTGAGCATTGAAGTCAATATCTTTGACTTTGACGACGACATTTATGGCCAGCCTATTGCGCTCGATTTCATTAAATTCTTGCGGTTGGAGTTCAAGCTTGGAAGCATCGACGAGCTCCGTGCCCAGCTCACCCACGACCGTGAGAAGTCAAGACAAATCTTGAATAAATTATAAGTAATATAAGATGAAAGTCAAGTTACATCGCGAGGGACAAAACATCATCATCATTGTGTTGCTGATATTGATAGCCTTCAATGCGGCAGCCATCGCTTTTATTGGTATCAAGGCCATTTGGATTACCTTTCTGGTTATCTCGGTGGTGCTCTTTGCCCTGGTGCTCAACTTCTTCCGCTTGCCGCGGCGTCACTTCAAGGGCGAAAACAGCGATGGCACGGCAGTTGTCTCGAGTGTTGACGGTACCGTGGTGGCACTTGAAGAAGTCTACGAAGACGAGTACCTGCACCGCAACTGCATTCAGTTGTCGGTGTTTATGACTGTGTTTAATGTCCATGCCAATTGGGTACCTGTCGCTGGAGAGGTGCAGTATGTCAAGCATCACAGCGGGCGCTTCTTGGCGGCCAACCTGCCCAAGTCAAGCAGTGACAATGAGCGGTCGACCATCGTCATCAAGACCAAAGGCGGCGAAGAGATTCTCGTTCGCCAGATTGCCGGTGCTATCGCACGACGCATCGTTACTTACATTGAGCAAGGCGAGACAGTCGACATTAATGATTTTATCGGCTTCATCAAGTTCGGATCCCGCGTTGACATTTTCCTCCCCCTCGACTCCGACATCAAGGTGAAGCTCCACGACAAAACTTGGGGCGGTGAAACCCTCGTAGCAAGACTCAAACGATGATCAAGAACAACATACCCAATGCCATCACAAGCCTGAATGGACTGTGTGGCGCGCTTGCCGTGATTGCGGCGTTTGAGGGAGTGAATGACACCCTGTGGGGTTTGTCGGGTTATCAATTGGCGGCACTGCTCATCGCACTGGCCGCTGTTGCCGACTTCCTGGACGGGCTGTCAGCTCGACTGCTTCATGCCGTGAGCGGCATCGGAAAGGAACTGGACTCGCTCAGCGACTTGGTAAGTTTCGGCCTGGCACCAGCGATGATGATACTGAACGTGATGCGCGCGGCGCAACCCGAGAGTGCATTGTGCTATATCGCGGTATTGTTGCCTGTGTTTGGTGCTCTGCGCTTGGCTCGGTTCAATGTCGATACGCGGCAGACGACCTCGTTCATCGGTCTCCCTATCCCCGCTAACGCCATCTTCTGGATTGGTATGACCGACTTTTACGCAACCCATCACGACATGAACCAGTGGGTGGTAGTCGTGCTGATTATGCTGCTGTCGTGGCTGATGGTTTGCAACTTACCCATGTTCTCGCTCAAGTTGCATTCGTTTGCCTTCAAGGACACTTGGGCTCAATACCTGCTCATCGCTGGCGCCGTGGCGCTTGTGTTGTTGATGGGGCTGCCTGGACTTGCTGCTACCATTGCTCTTTATGTTGTGCTCTCGCTGGCACATAACACAGTCAAACCTCAAGCCCCAGCCCAGTCATGACCACATTGTTAGTCTTTCTGCTCATGTTGTTCCTCCTGTTCCGAGGACTGCCGTGGCTCTTGTCATGGTGGCTGCGCCGCAAGCAACGCCAGTATCAGGAACGGATGGGAGATGCCTATGAGCGCGCGACCCGTGAGCGACGTGAACAGGAGCGTGAGCAAGAACGCAAAGGGTATGCCGAGCAATATAGCGAAGAGGCTGAATATGTTGAGATTACAGGCCCGCGTCAAGAAGTCATCGAAGAGACTTTCACCGCCGAGGAGCAAATCACCGATGCGGAGTTTGAAGATATTTAACACACCTGTGCCACTCATTGGCACTCGATGCCCCGACCTTTGCATCGTGAAAACTAATCGTCTAGTCTCTCTAGAACATCTAGTGCATCTAGAACATCTAGCTACCTAGAATAATCAATATCAAAAACTAGAATACAATGGAAGAGAACATCATCAACAACGCGGGCGCTCAGGCTCAGCCCGCACGTCCCGCAGTGAGCCCCGAAAAGCTCAAGGCCCTGCAAGTGGCCATGGACAAAATTGACAAGACCTTTGGGCGCGGATCCATCATGAAGATGGGTGATGAGAACATCGAGAACATTGATGTCATTCCCACCGGATCGATAGGCTTGAACTTTGCCCTGGGTGTGGGAGGCTATCCCCGCGGTCGCATCATCGAGATTTATGGTCCCGAGTCCAGTGGTAAGACTACCCTGGCCATCCATGCCATTGCTGAGGCGCAGAAGATGGGCGGCATTGCAGCCATTATCGACGCCGAGCACGCCTTTGACCGCTTCTATGCCGAGTCGTTGGGTGTTGATGTCAACAACTTGTGGATTTCGCAACCCGACAACGGCGAGCAGGCACTCGAGATTGCCGATCAGCTCATTCGTAGTTCGGCCATCGACGTAATTGTCATCGACTCGGTAGCCGCACTCACGCCTAAGGCCGAGATTGAGGGCGACATGGGTGATAACAAGGTGGGCTTGCAGGCACGACTCATGTCGCAGGCGCTGCGGAAACTCACCGCAACAGTGAGCAAGACCAACACCTGCTGCATCTTTATCAACCAGTTGCGCGAGAAGATTGGCGTCATGTTTGGCAACCCCGAAACCACCACAGGCGGAAATGCACTGAAGTTCTACTCATCGGTACGTCTTGACATCCGTCGCCTGGGCCAGCTTAAGGATGGCGACCAGGTGCTGGGCAATGCCACCCGTGTCAAGGTCGTCAAGAACAAGGTAGCGCCACCGTTCCGCAAAGCCGAGTTCGACATCATGTTCGGTCGTGGTATCTGCAAGGAAGGCGAGATTATCGACCTCGGTGTCGACCTGGGCATCGTCAAGAAGAGTGGAGCGTGGTTCAGCTATGACGGCACCAAGCTCGGTCAGGGACGTGACGCTGCTAAGCAGATGGTGCTTGACAATCCTGAGCTTGCCGACGAACTCGAAGCCAAGATTATGGAAGCTCTCAAGAGCAAATAATCATCCCGCATCGAAAAAAAATGGAGCCTGACAGTTGCTGTCGGGCTCCATTTGGTTTTTATCAGTTGGATATGATTATTCGGTCTCGGTGGTGGGAACGGGTTGGGGCTCAAGGCGCTCAACTCGGTCGCTGTCCATAGTAATGCCGGTGACGACAAGTGGCGAAGCCCCGCGCCATGGTATCACGCCCTTGTAGCGGCTATAGTCGATGACAAGTCGTCGGCCGTCGGCGTTCCACCGCATGGCGTCGCGTGCGATGGTATCGTTCTCGATGGTAAAGTGGATGGTGTCGCGTCGTACGATACTGTCGTCAGCATAAGCGATGGCCAGCATCTCGCCCTCAAAGGTCTTGAACAGGCTGCCCTGCGATGCGATGTGTATCACCCAGCCCTTGTACTGGCCTTGCTCGTAGGGATGGTAATATCGCGACCATACCCACCAGCCCAGGAACAATAGCATGGCAATGATGGCACCGATGAGCATCATGCGCACCGTGTTGTGCCGCCGCTCGATGGTCGCCTCGGCAATCTCGCGGTCCTCGCGCTCCTGTGGAGTCTCGCGCCGTTCGGCAGGTTCCTGCTCGATGTGGCGGTGGTCATCCATGAAATAGTCGTCAAAATTGTCGTCCATATCAGTCAATTGATTTCAATGTGCAAAGTTACATCATTTAATTGAGAATTGGGAATTGGGAATTGAGATTTTTTCGACCTAATGTCGTTTTTACCAAGAATTCCTATCGAGGAACTGTTGGAGATTTTGCGTGGCGATTGAGGCCAGCTCTTGAGTTGTGAGCTGCAAGGTGGGGGCAATAAGACTGGCGACTTGTGCGATGGTCAGCCCGGTGTCGTCGGTCTCAATGAGCAATCGGTTACGTGGTGTGTCAAGCAAGGCTGTGGGGTTGTACCGTGGGCCAAACGAGAGGTAGAAACCAGCATCGAGCAAGGTTTGCGCCACACGCTGGTTGCCTCGCATGCCATGAATGGCACGAGGCACGGTGATGCCCTCGCGACGGCAGCACTGCACCACCTGTTGTGCAGTGCGCACACTGTGTATAATAACGGGTTTGCCCAGTTCTTCTGCCAGTCGCAAGTGCCGTTCAAGGATTTGTGTCTGCCGCATTAGCGGCGCGCCACGCAATGTGTCTAGCCCTGTTTCGCCAATGGCCACTACTTGCGGATGCAAGGCATGTGATGCCAATTGCGACATATCGGCATCGGTGACTGCATCGGTGTGCCAAGGGTGGATACCCACGCTGTAGAGACGGTCAGGTAGGGGGCTGAAGGTGGCAGGCTCAACACTGATGATGGCATCGGTGGACTGCAGGTTATGGGTATGTGCATCAACGATCATGGCACAGGGT
>JAEEVE010000298.1 GCA_016290765.1 Muribaculaceae bacterium | reverse complement strand
CTACGATGTTAAGAAAATATTATTCTTAGACAAGTATCCGGGATATGTTGGATCCAGGAATTATGCCGATTTGTGTGCTCGGTCAATGACGTTCAATAAGGGTAATTATATTATTTCATTGACGGTTTTGGATGACAATCCTAATTGTGATCAAAAAGTTTTGAATCAAAGATTCGATAAGTTCACAAAGAGTTTCAAAGCGATTGAGGCCGTTAGACCTTAGACATTGGTAAGGTCTACACAATGGTGAAGCCGCAGGTCTGCACGCCCGCAAATGCCTTGACAACGACCCCGTTTTTCCACAACACTGTCGTGGTGGTGAATTCATTGTTTTCGTTGAAACTGTATTCTACCGTAGCAATATAGATGTCGTCGCCATAACGGATGAGTCCCACTACATCTGACGAAATGGTGTGGTCGGGGTCGAACTCCAGATGACTGATGCTTCCGTTGTTCCAGATGGTTACTACTGCATCATTTCCATGATAAGGCTCGGTGCCGACAGCGTAAAACCCACCATTACTCTCGATGGCCAAGATCACACTGCCTATGGCGTAAGACTCATCTTCTTCGCTGACGGGCTCGGATAGCGGCAACATCTGAAGTTGCTTGTCGACCCAGATTGCTGGCCGTCCATTGATTGAGCCTCCAATGACGGTGTGAGTGGCATCGTAGGCATACACACAAGTGCATTCGCCCAGCGTGGCATCCTCGCCGATGGGTAGCATCTCATAGGTGTACTTGCCTTTGTGCTCGGTGTAGAGTGTTGGCAGGTAATTGCCGCCCGAGGTGTCGGTCTTTTTGCTGCCCACGACATAGCATTTGCCCTCGCTCACGGCGAGGCCTTGCTTGGCGGGCAGGAAGTTGCCTGAATCTTCTAGTGGAAATATACCGCTATTCTTCAACACATTGGGATAGTCGAGCAAATAGAGGTAGTAATCCCACTTGCCGATGCCGTCGATCCAGTGGTCTACATCATCGACAAAGTCAACATGTAGCGTGTTCCACTTGCCGTTTTTCCAATAGCCGACGCGTTCTTTCTGGCTGATGCCCGAAACGAAGTAGTCACTTTTGTCCGAGATAATTCCGCAGGCATACTGGCATTTAGGCAACTGGGTCACAAGCTTGCCGTTGATGTCAAAAATCTCGCCCATGGGAGTGAGAAAGAGGAATGTGCGTTGGTCTTCGGGCTTGAACCTAGGCTCAGGATCGTCGTGCTGACACGATGCCAGCAGGAGCAGGAGCGCTAGCGCAAGGAGAAATGGGGTGTAATGATTATTCATAATGCGTTTATGAAGTCCCCCTAACCCCCTAAAGGGGGGCAGAGGTCAGAAGTTAGGGCGCTGACGCGCTCTCAGGACCGACACCTGATGGCTCGCGTAGCGAGCCCCTGATATTAGCTCCCCCTTTAGGGGGCTGGGGGGACTTTGTTTATTCGGAGGTTAACTCGAGCACATGGCTCGTCAACTTGCCAGTGCCGAAGAGCGGTAGCCCAACGGTCATCAGGTACTCGCCGCTGTAGGTCTTGCCGTCGCAGCCCAGAGGCCAGCCACCCATACGGTTGACCTCGGTGACGCGGTACTGGCGGTTGGGGTCTAGCCCTTGCAGTCGCACAGGTAGCAGGTGCTCGCTGTAGCGCGGGTTGATGTCGAAGGCAAACACCACGGCTTGTCCGCGGTCGGGCGCCACCATCATCGTCGAGGCATGGTTGCCCTCGTAGGGCGATACCAGCCGATACATGTCGCCGTCCAGGATGACGGGCTTCAGGCGGTTGTAGGTGGTGATGGCCTGTTGGCAGAACTGGATCTCGTCGTCCTTGAGGTCGCTGCACTTGATGTCAAAGCCCAACTTGCCCATGCTTGCCACATCGACTCGGAACTTGATGCTCGCACTCTTGTTCCAGGTGGTCACATGCGCGCACTGCGCCTTGGCGGGATACACGCTCGAGAAGCCGTACTGGATGTACAGGCGCTCGACAGGGTCGGTGTTGTCGCTGGGCCAGAACTCGGTGAAGTAGCGCAAAGCCTCATAGTCGATGCGGCCACCGCCGCCCGAGCAAAGCATCATCGGCAGGTCGGGGTACTTGGTGCGGATGCGCTCCAGCACTTTGTACAGGCCGCGCACATAGTCGACATAGAGGTGGGTCTGCTTGTCTTTGAGGTAGGGCGAGAAGATGTTGGTGATGGGGCTGTTGCAGTCCCATTTGAAGAACGCGATCTGCGGGTAATCGGTCATCAGGCGGTCAACCACGCCGAACACATGGTCTTGCACCTGCGGGTTGCTCAGATCCAGCACCATCTGGTTGCGGAAATAATACTCGTCGCGGTTGGGCAGATGAATCACCCAATCCTTGTGCTTCTCGTATAGCTCGCTCTTGGGGTTGACCATCTCCGGCTCAATCCAGATGCCGAACTTGATGCCCTTCTTGGCGGCCTGCTCGCACAGATAACCCACCTTGTGTGGCAACTTGCTGGCAGTCTCCTGCCAGTCGCCCAAGCCCTGGTGGTCGCTGCTGCGGGGGTACTTGTTGCCAAACCAGCCGTCGTCGAGCAGGAACATGTCCACACCCAACCGCACGGCATCGTCCATCAGACCCACCAACTTCTGTTCGTCGAAGTCAAAGAAGGTCGCCTCCCAGTTGTTGAGCAGGGTCATCCGATTGCCCTCGCCGTTCTTCAGGCGGTAGTGGCGTGCCCAGCGGTGCAGGTTGCGGCTCGCCAGGCCACGCCCTTGCATGCTTAGCGTGAAGATGAAGTCGGGCGTGACGAAGGTCTCGCCAGCTTTCAGCTCGTAAGCCGAGAAGTAAGGGTTGATGCCCGAAATCAGGCGCAACCGGTTGTTCTGGTCCACATCGAAGGTGAAGCGATAGTTGCCCGTCCATGCCAATGTGCCCACCAGCACCTCGCCCGTGGTTTCGGTCGACTTGCCGCCCAGCGACAGTTGGAAGAACGAGGGCATGAACATGCTGGCGCGGCTGCCTAGCTTGGTGTCAAGCACCTTCTTGCCAAAGTTCAGCTCGCTCTCGCTCATGTTCACCTCGTTGGCCCAGTCGCCGCTGAACTCGGTGAGCCAGTACTGACTGCGGCTGAGCGACAACAGACAAGAGGCGTAGTTGTGCAGC
>JAEEVE010000040.1 GCA_016290765.1 Muribaculaceae bacterium | reverse complement strand
CAAGGGTCTGGCCAACGGCCTGGCCATGGTGAACCCTCAGGACGTTGAGAGCTTCAACGTCTTGAAGGATGCATCGGCAACCGCTATCTATGGTAGCCGTGGTTCGAACGGTGTTATCATCATCACCACCAAGAAAGGCCGCCGCGGCCAGAAACCGTCGGTGAGCTACAGCGGTAGCGTGACCATGAGCACCAAGAAGAAAACCTATGATGTGATGAACGGCGACGAGTATCGCGCCTTTGTCAGCAACCTCTATGCTGGCACCGCCAAGGAAGAGGCTGCCCTCGAGGCACTGGGCACCGCCAACACCGACTGGCAGAAGGAGATTTACCGCACCGCATGGAGCCACGACCACAACCTGACGGTCGCCGGCTCGGTGGGCCAAATCCTCCCCTACCGAGTGTCATTGGGCTTCACCGACGAGAACGGTATCGTCAAGACCAGTGAGATGAAGCGTTACACCGTGGCCGCCAACCTGAACCCCTCGTTCTTTGACGACCACCTGACACTGAACCTGAACGCCAAGTGGATGTGGGCTAATTCGCGCTATGCCGACGGCGGCGCTATCGGTAATGCCGTGCGCATGGACCCCACGCAGCCCATCTCTATCAATGATCCCCGCTACGACAATCTGGGTCACTACTTTGGTTGGCTCTCAGCTGCTGGTACCGACCCCTCGTGGCCTTACATGCAGAACACCAACGCCCCGCGCAACCCTGTGGCCATGCTCGCCCTGAAGGATGACCGCGCGAAGAGCCACTCGTTTGTTGGTAACGCTGACATTGACTACAAGATCCACGGCTTTGAGGACCTGCGCCTGCACTTGACTTTGGGCGGTGACTTCTCTGGCGGTAAACAAGACACCGAGGTGAGCAACTTCAACCCCAACGCCAACTACTTTGGCTCGTTCGGCTGGGACAAGATCACCAAGGAGAACCTGACACTGAGCACTTATGCCCAATATTACAAAGACTTCAACGAGGACAACCACTTCGACATCATGGCCGGTTATGAGTGGCAACACTTCTGGCACAAGCAATATAACGAATACTGGGGCAAGTATCCCAGCAACTCGAAGCGTGTCGATGACAATGGCAACTCACTGGCCAACACCATCTACAACCGCACAGCGTTGAACGGTGGCCGTGGCAGCCGCTCGGAGAACTACCTGGTATCGTTCTTCGGTCGTTTGAACTACATCCTCAAGGATCGTTACTACTTGACCTTCACCATGCGTGCCGACGGTAGCTCGCGCTTCAACTGGCTTGATGGTGCTCCCAACCAGCAGTGGGGTTACTTCCCCAGTGCCGCCTTGGCATGGGCCATCTCGCGTGAGGATTTCCTCAAGGACAACGAGAAACTGAGCGACCTCAAGTTGCGCCTCGGTTGGGGTAAGACTGGTCAGCAGGAAGGCATCGGCGACTTCACCTACTATGCTAACTACACGCTGAGCAACGGCACCCAGGGTAGCTGGTATGACGTTGCTGTCGACGGTGTGAAAGCTCGCCCGAACGCATACAACCCCGCACTGAAGTGGGAGACCACGACGACGACCAACGTCGGTATTGACTTCGGCTTCATGCGCCAGCGCCTGACCGGTAGCATCGACTGGTACTACCGCAAGACCACCGACCTGATCAACTACGCTCCCGTAGCAGCATTGAGCAGTTTCCGTAACAAGATGAACCAGAACATCGGTTCGTTGAAGAACACCGGTATTGAGTTGGCATTGAGCTACAAGATTCTGCAAGGCAGCGACTGGAACTGGACCGTTGACTACAACTTTACCTACAACAAGAACGAGATTCTTGACCTGATTGATGAGGATCCCAACTACATGGTGGTTACTGGTGGCATCTCGTCGGGTACCGACAACAAGTGCCAGGCCCATACTGTGGGTCATCCCGCTAGCTCATTCTGGGTCTACCAGCAGGTCTACGACAAGAATGGCATGCCCATCGAGAACTGCGTTGTTGACCGTAACGGCGATGGCGCCATCACTGATGATGACCGCTACTTCTACAAGAGCCCGATGGCTCCTGTGACCATGGGTCTAGCCAGCCGTTTGGAATACAAGAATTGGGACTTCGGCATCTCGTTCCGTGCAAGCATCGACAACTATGTATTTGCCGACGCCATGAACGGTTACCACAATGTGGGCGAAGGCGCAATCCTTGAGCAGGTGAGCGGTAACTACTTGAACAACCGCCCCGTTGAGTCGGTGAAGTATGGTTGGAAGACCTATGACACAGCTTCTTGCTTGAGCGACCGCTGGGTCCAGAATGGCTCGTTCCTCAAGTGCGACAACATCACGCTGGGTTACAGTTTCGGCGAGTTGTTTAAGACGGGCAGTTGGGGCGGCCTCAGTGGCCGTGTCTACGCTACTGCTAGCAACGTATTCTGCATCACCAAGTACAAGGGCATTGATCCCGAAGTGTTTGGCGGCATTGACAACAACATCTACCCGCGTCCGTTCTCGGGCATCCTGGGTCTGAGCCTGAATTTCTAAAGTTGTCCACTCATTAATTAATATATAGACATCATGAAAAGATTCATTAAATATTTAGCACCGGCAGTTGTGTTGGTTTTGGGCTTGGGATTTCAGTCGTGCGTGAACGACCTTCACGTGAAACCCATCGACCCCAGCCAAAAGACCGACATTGACGCCTATCAACTGTTCAACAAGTGCTACAGCGCGTTCGGCACCTCGGGCAACAACGGTGGTGACGACAACGTTGACATTGACGATATTGACGGTGGTACCTCTAGCTTGTTCCGCCAGATGTGGAACAGCAACGAGTTGCCCACCGACGAGGCTATCTGTGGCTGGGGTGACCCCGGTATCCCCCAGTTCTGCTACAACACCTACGATGCTAGCCACCCGATGCTCAAGGGTTACTACTATCGTCTGTGCGCCAGCATTGCCTATTGTAACCTGTATCTGAAGGACTTCCTTACTGATGACGCCACGATGAGCGCCGAGGTGCGTTTCCTGCGCGCATTGGAGTATTACCTGCTGAGCGACGCATTTAACAACGTGCCCTTCTCCACCGTCATCAGCGCCGACAAGCCCGACCAGAAATCTCGTGCCGAGGTGATGGCTTTTGTAGAGAGCGAGCTCAAGGCCATCGTCGGCGAGAACCCTGAAGACAACACCACCGTCCTCAATGACCCCGCTCCCAAGAAAAACGGCGAGGCTGGCTACGGCCGCGTTGACAAAGCAGCCGCTTGGATGCTGTTGTCGCGCCTGTACCTGAACTGGGAGGTCTATACCGGCACTGCCCGTTGGCAGGAGGCCAAGGACTACGCTCAAAAGGTCATCGGTTCGGCCTACAAGCTGCACACCCAAGGCTCGGTCAAGGAAGTCAATGGTGAGACTTGGGAATTCACCGCTTATCAGACCCTGTTTATGGGTGACAACGACCACAATGGTTCGAGCGAGGAAGCCCTCTTCCCCATCCTGCAAGATGGTATGCGCACCACTGCTTGGGGTGTGGCTCAGTACCTGATTGCTTCGACCGCCGATGCCGACCTGCACGGACTGCGCTATGATCCCAATCAAGTGAATGGCTTGACCAGCCAGGCATGGGGCGGCAACCGTGCACGTCCCGAGTTGGTAAAGCGTTTCATCAACAGTAACGACATCCCCGAGCTGGCCTGCTACGACATGCCGATGCTCGCCAACGACGACCGCGCACTGCTTGACAGCAAGGGTCGCTCGCTCGACATCAATGAGGTGGGTATCTTCACCAATGGCTTTGCAGTGGGCAAGTTCAACAACTTCACCACCGACGGCACGCCTACCAGTGATGCCTCTGGCACCTTTACCGACATGGACGTCTACTTCTTGCGCGTGGCTGAGGCCTACCTGAACTATGCTGAGGCTGAAGTTCGCCTGCATGGTGTGACCCAGGATGCTGTTGATAAAATCAATGCCCTGCGCACCCGTGCACACGCCAAGAAATTCACCACCAGCACGCTCACTCTCGACGAGATTCTCAACGAGTGGAGCCGCGAGTTCTACTTTGAAGGCCGTCGCCGTGTTGACTTGATTCGCTTTGGCAAGTTTGGTGGCAACACTAACTACAACTGGACTTGGAAGGGTGGTAGCAAGAACGGAACAAGCTTCCCTGCAACCCGCAACGTCTATGCCATCCCAACTGATGACCTGATTGCCAACAAGAAGTTGACCCAGAATCCAGGCTATTGATGCTATTGTTTATTCACTGACGAAAAACAGACAAGAATATGAAAAATATATTTAAAACTGCATTGTTGATGGTCTGCGCGCTGTGCTTGTTCACCGCTTGCAACGATGACAATGACTCTAATCCCAAGCTGGGTGGGCCGTACGAGATGACACTCTATGCTCCCCAGATGGCACAATATGACATTGACCTGGCGCAGTCACAAAACTTGGAACTGGTCTGCACCTATCCCAACTATGGTTTCCCCACCACAGTGAACTATACTGTGGAGATTGCCACCGACGAGGGCATGACTGATGCCATTGAGGTTGGTTCATTCAGCAGTCCGACAATGAGCGTTCCGACCAAGGACATCGCCATCGCGCTGACTACCCTGATGATGGACCAGGACATGACCGAGGAAGACTTCCCCATGGAGTTACCCGCCTACATTCGCGTGGTTGCACGCATGGTCTCGGCCGATAAACTGACGTTGATTGAGTCGAGCCGCGTTGTGTCGAATGTGGTGAAACTGAACAATGTCAAGCTTGAGTTCTCGTTGCCGCCCGTGCTGCCGCCGACCGAGATGTACATCATCGGTGACTTCTGTGGCAACAACTGGGACAATGGCCTGAAGATGGTTCCCGTCTATGACAATCCCGACATGCTGTGGCACATGGTCTACATCGATGCCAACGGTATCAAGCTCAACGAGACTCAGACCGACGATGGCGCCATCGGCTTCGATGACGTGAATGTCACTGGCAGCCTCGCTGGAGACATCGTGAGCAAGGACGGCCGCATCGCTTCGAGCAATCCTGGCTGGTATCTAGCCGTGCTCAAGACCGAGGTTGTGGGCCGCGATCGCAGCTACACGCTGGAGGTGCGTCCTCCCGAGGTATGGCTGATGGGTACCGTCACTCCTGGCGGCGCTTGGGCCGAGTTTGAAGATGGCTGTATGTTTGAAGTGCCCTCGGAGGCCAATGGTGAGTTTGTCTCGCCTGCATTCGCCAACGAGTCGGCCGATGACAGTGGTGTGCGTGCCTACGTCAAGGTGGGCGACGGCATCGACTGGTGGAAGTCGGAGTTCCGCGTAGCTGACAACAAGATCGACTACCGCGGCGCCGGCGGCGACCAAGACCGCATCAAGGGTCTGGCTGGTCAGAAGATGTATCTGAACTTCACCAAGGACGAAGGTCGTATTGAATAACCCTTAAACGAATGAAGACAAATGAAAAAGATTGCATTATATTCGCTCCTCGCAGTGGCAGGCATCGCTTTGAGTGCCTGTACTGAGAACTTCAAGGACTGGGCCGAGCCCACTAGCCCGGCCGATCCGGGTGCGGTGGTCGTGAGTTTCACACCATCGGGCGTCAACCCCCTGGACCTGCGCGGCATGACCGCCGATTCAGTGGTGGTATTCAATCCCAACTTGGCCATCTCTGGTGCCACCAGTGTGAGCACCACCTACGATGTGGCCATCTTCAATGCCGCCAAGACCGACTCGGTCGTCATCTCAGGTGACGAGAAGGGCCGTGTGCGCCGCAGCGACCTTCAAGGTGCCATCATCGCCCTGTATGGCAACATCGAGCAATCGCGTCAAGCGATGATGAACATCACCGCCAACTCGCTGGTCGATGGCATCATGGTGCACAGCCGCGCGCTGGATGTACCGGTGACCGTCACGCCCAAGCAGCAGGAGTTGCCACCCGTGTGGTATATCCTGGGCAACTGTATCGGCATCGGCACATTCCTCAACAACACCATCGTTGGCGGTAAGTTTGGAGCCATGTACACCAGCCTGGTGGTCATGTACCCCAACCCGCTGAACTATGACGAGCTGATTTACCCGACCTACCTGTGCGCCAACGCCCAGTTCAAGGCCATCCTCAAGGCCGGCAGCAGGACCGACTACATCAATGATGGCAGTGGTGTGTATGACAACAATGTCACCGTCGCCGAGGCCGGTTACTACAAGATTATCGTCAACACCAAGGACTCGACCATGCGCTATGAGCCGCTGAATGTCAAGAATGTCGTCACCTACGAGGGCATGAGTATGTCGAACGGCAATGCCATGAAGGCGATTACCACCAATGTCAGTGGCGAGAACCACGACTGGTTGGGCGACCTGGTTGTCGAAACCGACGCTCCCAACGGACAGGGCATCAAGTTTGTCGCCGCCGATGGCACGACTTGGGGCAGCGAGGAATTCCCCGCTGGCCGCGCCCAGCTCGATGCGGCCGGCATCCCCTACAAGAGCGGCACCTACAAGGTTGTGTTCAACGACTTGATGGGGCTGTTCCGGTTTGTCCAGCAGTAAAACAGAAGTCACGGCAAGCCCTGGGGCAGATGTTTCTGCCCCAGGCATGCTTGCCGACCGACAGCTATTTGTGATTCGTTTAATAACCTTTTTATTAACCCTTTAATTATTTTCAAAAACATTATGAAGAAATTCTTTACATCAATGCTGCTTGCCGGTGCCGTCATGTTCGGCATGCAAGCTCAAGACGTGAATGTATGGGTTCTCGGTAACGTGGGCGACCAAGGTTGGGACCCCTCGGTGGGAACTATGATGACCTGGGACGAGGAAACCCAATGCTATGTGTTGACCGCCGATTTCAACGCCAACTCATACTTCAGCTTCACCACCGCCCTGGCCGAGACCAGCAGTGGCTGGGATGACATCCGCCCCTTCCGCTTTGGTGCTCCGTCGAACAACTTCGTTGTTGACGACAACCTGGACAACCCCATCGCTTGCGGCGACTATGGCGCAAGTGCCGACAACGCATTCCTTATCAAGGGTGCCGCCAATTACACGATTACCCTGATGATTGACGAGGAGTTCGGCAACATGGTGGCCTTTGAGCGCAATGGCGAAGTCGTTCCCGAGCCCGACCCCGTTGACGAGGGCCACATCTACCTGATGGGTGACGTGAACAACATCGGTTGGGTGACCAACACCAGCTTTAAGATGAACGAGGAGGGCGATGGCATCTTCACCGCCAACATCAACGTGGTTGCCGACAGCATTGGCTACTTCGGCTTCACCCACGCTCGTTCGACCATGTACGACAGCAGCTGGGACGCTGTTGCTCCTTTCCGCTTTGCCGCAGCTGACTCGATCAACAGTATTGTTGTCCTGGGTGAGCCCATGGCAGTAGGCGAGGCCGGCAATTTCGACCACTCGTTTGCTTTGGCTCCTGGCAAGTACATCATCACGCTTGACATGAACGCCAATACGCTGACCGTTGTCGAGAACACCGCCAACTACATGTACATCATCGGTAATGACCCATTCGGTGGCTGGAATCCAGCAGCCGGTATGGAAATGGAAGAGATTGAAGAGGGCGTGTTCCAGGCAAAGGCCACCATTACAGGTGATGCCGATGGCAATTGCTGGTTCATCTTCTCGGGCGACAGCGGAAGCTGGGATGCCGTCAACGCACTGCGCTATGGTCCTGCCGCCGATGCTACCGAGGATCAGGTTGTCGTCATTGGCGAGGAGACCACTACCCAACTCACCACTAGCAACAACAGCTACAAGATCACCTGCGATGGCAGCGAGTACACCTTTACCTTCAACCTGAACACCCTCACCTTCAAGGTTGAGGGCGGACAGGCTGGTGTTCCTGGCGACGCCAATGGTGATGGCTTGGTTGATATCTCGGATGTCAACTCGGTCATCAACCAGATGCTGGGCAAGGAAGCCTTGATTCCTGCCTGCGATGTGAATGGCGATGGCGTCATCGACATCAGCGACGTGAACGCAGTGATTAACCTGATGCTGGGCAAGTAATTTGTCTCTGACCGATGACCGTGGCAGCCGGTTTCTAAGTCTCTATTTTTTCGCCACAGTCATCGCTGCAGATACCCTACACGAGGGCGACACTACATGGTGCCGCCCTCGTTACACAATTAAACTCATGCACTCTCGTTCTATTAATGATGATTGATCCCTCAACACAACAATTCATCCTGTCGCACCGCGACGACGATGTGCGGGAGTTAGCGCTACAGGCCTCGCGCTGGCCCCAAGTGGACATGCCCGCAGCCCTGCAACAGATAGCAGGACGCCAAGTTGCACGCGCCAAGGTTCCCGAGTGGGCAGCTATTGATGGCATCCTCTACCCGCCACATCTGTCGCTAGAGCAGTGCTCGTCACAACAGACCGCGCTCTATAAGGCAACGCTTGTCAATGGCGACACGTTGTGCGACCTCACGGGCGGCATGGGAGTGGATTTTGCCTTCATGGCACGTGGATGTAAGCGAGCAACCTACGTCGAGCAGCAGCCGCAACTGTGCGAGCTGGCCCATCACAACCTGCCACTGCTGGGGCTGCCGCACGCACAAGTAGTGTGCGCTGATGCAACCGAGCATCTGCAGCAGATGGACGAGGTAGATACTATCTACATCGATCCTGCACGACGAGGTAGCGCCGGACAGCGCGTCTATGCGCTAACCGACTGCACACCCAATGTGGCAACGCTTGCACCCACCTTGTTGCAGAAGGCGCAGCAGGTAATCATCAAACTTTCTCCGATGCTAGATGTGCAGCAGGCACTGCGACAGTTACCCTGCGTCGAGCAAGTACACATCGTCAGTGTACGAGGCGAGTGCAAGGAACTGCTGGTTGTGCTTCGACGAGGCCATGACGGTGACGTGACTGTGCATTGCGTCAACGATGACCAGTGTTTCAGCTACACGTTGGGCGAGGAACGGTGTCTCCCACCCGTATGGGACGAGACGGTGCCCGAGGGCGGACTGTGGCTCTGCGAGGCCAATGCATCGATTATGAAGGCTGGATGCCACGACCTTGTAGCGGCACGACTAGGGCTACAGATAATGAGCCGCGACAGCCACCTGGTAGTTAGCAACCATCCTATGGAGGACTTCCCAGGCCGCGTATTCAAGGTGCAGGCGGTGACGACGATGAACAAGCACGAGCTGCGCGCCGCAATGCAGGGCATCAGCCACGCAAATGTGGCAGTGCGCAACTTCCCGCTGCGCGCGCCTGAACTGGCTCGCCGCCTCAAGGTCAAGGATGGTGGTTCCACCTATATCTTCGGCACCACCACCTCGAGTAAACAGCACATCATCCTTATAACCAGACTATGAAAAAGATTAGTTTTATATTGCTCCTACTGGTTGCTATGGCCAGTTGCGAACGCATCAACAACAAGGAGGTGCCCAGTTTCATGGTGCGCCTCGACTTGGGCACCTACGCCCTGTGGAACACCTACGGCGTGAGCGGTGTTGGTGACTGGCGATACTTCAACCGCGACATGCGGCTGCCTGCCAATTTCCCTTACAACGTCAACACCTACACTGGCTATGGCGGCATATTGCTTATCCAGGGGCTTGACGCAGGCACGGGGAGCTACAACCCGCTGGCCTATGACGCCGCATGCCCTGTAGAGAACCGAATGGATGTGGTAGTGAGTATCGACAGTGAGAACTTCGATGCCGTTTGTCCCAAGTGCAACTCGCGATATGACGTGCTCATGGGTGGCGGTGGTCCTAAGAGTGGCCAGGCAATTACCCACAAGTATGGCTTGCGGCAACTCAAGGTTCACACCTCGCCCAACGGCGGGTATATCATTACCAATAATTAAACTAGTTTAGTTGTCCTAGAATATAGTCTTGCACCTGATGACAATGAAAAAAGCACTGGCATTCTTGTTGGCCATGGTGTCGATAACGGCAATTGCCGCTCTGCCCTACCGCAACCCGTCGCTTCCCGTTGAGCGACGCATCGACGACCTTCTTGCGCGCATGACCCTTGACGAGAAGGTAGGACAGCTGCAATGCCTCATGGGCTGGGAATCCTACGTGCGGCAAGGCGACCGCATAACCATCAGCGAGGCTTTCCGCCAGCAGGTGCGCGACCGCCACATCGGCATGTACTGGGCGGTTCTCCGTGCCGACCCGTGGACGCAAAAGACGCTCACCAGCGGACTCAACCCCACGCTGGCCGCTGAGACAGCCAACGCCATGCAACGCTTTGCCGTCGACAGCACACGCCTGGGCATCCCACTCTTGCTTGCCGAGGAGGCGCCTCACGGCCATATGGCCATTGGCACTACCGTGTTCCCAACTGGGCTAGGACTGGCTGCGACATGGTCGCCAGCCCTGATGCGCGAGGTGGGAGAAGTCATTGCGCGCGAGGTGCGGGCACAAGGCGGCCACATCAGCTATGGCCCCGTACTCGACCTGGCGCGTGACCCACGATGGTCGCGCGTCGAGGAGACACTGGGCGAAGACCCATGCTTGAGCGGCACCCTCGCAGCAGCAATCGTACAAGGTATGGGCGGCGGTGATCTGCGTCAACCCTTCGCCACCGCTTCCACGCTGAAGCACTTCGTAGCCTATGGCGCTGGTGAAGGCGGCCAAAATGGCGCACGTGCGCTGGTCACGCCCCGTGAACTGCAGCAAGTGTTCATGCCACCGTTCCGTCAAGCCATCGACGCTGGCGCGTTGTCGGTGATGACGGCCTATCATACCATCGACGGCATCCCGTGCACCGCCGACCGCCATCTGCTTACCGACGTGCTCCGCGACGAGTGGGGCTTCGGCGGGCTGGTGGTGAGCGACCTCTATAGCATCGACGTGATGCACAACACGCTGCACACCATGGCGACAACAGTCGATGCCGCCATCGCCGCCTTGCAGGCGGGTGTGGACGTGGACCTGGGCGGCAACTGCTATGCCCAGCTGCCCGAGGCACTCGCCGCGGGACGCATCACGACAGACGACATCGACCGCGCCGTGCGCCGTGTGCTGCGCCTAAAGTTTGAGATGGGCCTCTTTGAACATCACTATGTCGATCCCCATGCTGCCCATACCATGGTAAATGATGCTGCGGCAGTCGACGTAGCACGCCGTGTGGCGCAGGCCTCGATTACCCTGTTGAAGAATGATGGCATCCTGCCGCTTCAGCACGACCAGCGCGTGGCGGTCATCGGACCCAATGCCGACAACATCTATAACCTGCTGGGTGACTACACCGCGCCCCAGCCACCTGGCAAGGTGGTAACCGTCTATGACGCACTGTTACAACGGTTGGGCGCGTCACGCTGCACCTATGTGAAGGGCTGCGCCGTGCGTGATACCAGCATCAACGACATCGCTCGCGCCGTAGAGGCAGCCCGAGCAGCCGACGTGGTGATTGCCGTGGTGGGCGGTTCGTCGGCACGCCACAGCGGCACCAACTATGAGACGACGGGTGCGGCAAGCGCACTGCAACAGGCGCTCACCGACATGGAGTGCGGCGAGGGCAGCGATCGCGCCACACTCGACCTGCTGGGACGGCAGGACGAATTGCTGCAAGCATTGAAATCAACGGGCAAACCGCTAGTGGTAGTCTACATTGAGGGGCGGCCGCTGAACAAGTGTTGGGCCGACCAGCATGCCAACGCATTGCTCACTGCCTATTATCCCGGCGAACAAGGCGGCAACGCCATCGCTGATGTGCTACTGGGCGACTGCGACCCTGGCGGGCGACTGCCCGTGACGGTGCCGCGCCATGTGGGCCAACTGCCTGTGTACTACAACCGCCCGTTGCCCGCAGCGCACGACTATGTGGACCTGTCGGCACAGCCCCTCTACCCATTTGGGTACGGCTTGAGCTACACCACGTTCCACTACGGCGAGATGACGGTGAGCGAGAGCGCCGACGGCTATGACGTGACTGTCGACCTGACCAACACAGGCCATCGCCGTGGCGACGAGGTGGTGCAGCTCTATGCCCATCACCCCGTAGCACCCGTGGTGCAGCCCCTGCGGCAGTTGGTGGCATTTGACCGTATCACGCTTGAGCCTGGCCAGACTCGCCGTGTCACCCTCCATGTCTCACGCCGTGCCGTCCAGGTTGTCAATGCCCAGATGCAGTGGGAGTCCATCCCAGTCGAGTTCTCATTTCTGAAATGCTCACTTTAAAAGGTGCAGCTATACACCAGTTGTCCCCTGGGCTAATTTAACTATCCATAAACGATAAGATGCTGACGTGCCAAGGTGCGTCCCTACTATTATTGTCGACAATTCACCTTGGGGACAATTGAGCCTCCATTTTCTTCATTTTTTAATCCAAAAAGTTGCACAATTAAATTATTTGTTGTAATTTTGTTGCGATCTATTGAAACAACCCTTTTATTCACTTTTAATCCTTTGCATTATGAAGAAATTTTTTACGCTTTTAGCTGTGGCTGCTATGGCACTTGCCTCGCAAGCCAATCAACTGACGATTTGTGATGGTGGCGCTGATGGGTATTATTCTCCAGCAGTGCCCATCTATGGACTCTGGGCTGACACTCAGGGCACCACGGGCCAGATGATTTATTCAGCAGATATGCTTGAAGACATGGTAGGCTGTGTGATTTCTGAAGTCAAGTTCTACACCACTGCTTACTACTACGAGACCTACACCGAGAATCCTTCGACTTCTGCATCCGATTTCATCAACTTTGAAAATGCCACCGTTCAGTTGTCTCTCAAGGTTGTGGAGGAAAATGGCTTTACTGACACCTCCATAGAGGGTGCCACCCCTGTTGCCACCACTGTTCCAGTGAAAGGCGATGCGAACATGACATTTACCCTGAATGAGCCCTTTGTTTACGAGGGCGGCAACTTGCTCATTGAATGCAAGATTATCGAAACAGAAGGCAACTGGGGCACGACCTATTTCTTTGGCACTGGCACGGACGAAGGAGGTGCCCCAAATACCGCCTATTATGGCTATGAGGGCTACAGCGGCTGGACTGAGAGCACCTTTGCCTTCTTGCCGATGGTTTCCTTCACCTATGAGGAAGCAGTAGCCGAGCCCAAGTATTATCTGGCAGGCTTCAATGATTGGGAAAACCTTCTCGAAATTGGCGAGGAAGGTGTTACCGTAGACGTTGCGCAACAAGACTTCAACGACCCAGAAGACACCGCCCAAGAGTTCAAGATCCTCACTCACGCTGCTGATGGTGAACCAATCTGGCTTGGTGGTGCTGACGAGAACGGAGTCGGTCACTTCGACATCACCGAAGCATTACTGGATAGCCCAATCACCCTCGACGACACTGGCGCCAACTTCCGTCTGCCCGAGCCTGGCAACTACACCATCTATCTGTCATTCCTCGACAAGTCTCCGGTGAGTCACATAATGATGTTTGTGACCAAGAATGAAGTCACCGCAGTGAACGGCATTGCTGCTAAGGCCGTTACAGGCATCAAGTATTACAACCTGGCTGGCGTGGAGAGCCTCAGACCATTCAATGGCATCAACGTCGTTGTTACTACTTATAGCGACGGCACCACCAGCACGAGCAAGATGGTGAAGTAATGAAATCGGGCTCCATGCCCTTGTCCCCTTAACCCCCTTTGGGGGTACCTGACCGCCTGGCAATTCGCCAGGCGGTTTTTAGTCTCTCCTTGTTCCGTTAGGTGACGAGCATTTGGATGTTTAGAGAGAAATGTGTAATTTTGTGGGCATACTAATAAATGATGCCACAAAATGAGATTTTACATTGTTGATGCGTTTAGTGCCACGCCGTTTGGAGGAAACACTGCAGGGGTGGTGCTGCTGGGAAGCGAGGATTTTCCGAGTGACGAACTGATGGTGCAGATTGCAGCCGAATTGCGCTACAGCGAGACGGCATTTGTACGGCAGAATGGTGCTACCGACTTCACAGTGCGCTACTTCACCCCTCGTGCCGAAGTGGACCTGTGCGGCCACGCAACGATTGCCACCTTCGGGATGCTGTGGCGCGAGAACTTTGTGCCAGATGGCGCGGTGTGCCATAACCACACGTTGGCGGGTACATTGGAAGTAGTAGCCGGCCAACAGGTGATGATGCAGATGGCGCGCCCCGAGGTCATCAAGCGCGACATCGACACTGCACGACTGCATCAAGTGATGACGAGCGGCACTGCCCTACCCTCAATGCCGTGGCCAGTGGAGATCATCACTACAGGACTACCCGACATCATGATGCCCGTGGCCGATGTTGCCACACTGCAGGCGTTGTCGCCCGACATGGACGCGCTAGCAGCAATGAGCCAAGAGCTTGGAGTCACCGGCGTGCACGCCTTCGCCATGAGCGAGGACGACTACACGGCGCATGTGCGCAACTTCGGGCCGCTGTATGGCATCCCCGAGGAATCGGCGACAGGCACTGCGAACGCAGCACTAACGCACTACCTGCATCGCCGTAATACCATCGCACCAGGGAGTAGTTGCCGCTTTTTGCAAGGCGAGGCGATGGGACGCGCATCGGTGGTGACAACGGTACTGCGTCCCGATGGCGATATCCGTGTGGGCGGAGAATGCTGCATCGTCGCCAGCGGCGAGCTTTTTATTTGATTAAAAACTTGTTTAAATCAAATATTTTTTTTAATTTTGCCCCGTTTTAACATCAATAACCTTTTTTACTAACTAAAACCAAACTATTATGAAGAAATTCTTACTATTGGTTGCGGCAGTTGTTGCCTGTGCACTGGGCATGGCCGCACAACAGACGTTGACCATCTATGAAGATGGTGGCAGCACTAGCAAGTATGTGCCTATCTATGGTTTCTACTGCGACGACTTCCTGAAGTGCGAGTTTGTGGTTCCTGCCACTGACCTCACCGCGATGAAAGACAACGACATTAAGCAACTGACTTGGTATTTGAGTACAGCTCCCACGGGCAATGGCTGGGGCAATGCTAATTTCCAAATCTTCATGAAGGAAATTGACGCCACCACCCTTACTGAATTTACGGGAACAGAAGGTGCAACCGTAGTCTATGAGGGTCCTCTTGATGTTGTTGGTAAGGATGAGCTGAACATTGAGCTCACCACCCCCTATGCCTACGGTGGTGGCAACCTGTTGATTGGCGTATACAACACTGTCGATGGCAGTTACATGAGCGCCGAATTCAAGGGCAAATATGTTGAAGGCGCTAGCGTGCAAGGCTACAACGGCAGTAGCTTGGAAAGTGTTTCGGCCACCCAGCGCGACTTCATTCCCACTACCAAGTTTACCTATGGCGACCCACTGCCTTATGATGCCGCCGTGACTCCCACCGCGCTTGACTTTGGCAAGGTTTATCCTGGTGAGAGCAAAGTGCTCAACGTCAAGGTGAAGAACAATGGCTTGAATGCTTTCACACCCTCGCTGAGTGTCGGTGCACCATTCAGTGCAGGTGAGGCCTCCGAGATTGCCAGTGGCGCCGAGTTGGAGATTCCTGTGACTTTCGCACCCACCGCCCTGGGCGTGTACAGCCGCATCCTGACCGTGAGCTGTGGCGAGGCTGGCGATTTCACTGTTGACCTGACAGGTATCTGCGACGATAAACGTGAACTTGTTGTGTGCGATGGCACTTCCTACAGCTCATATGCACCATTCTATGGC
>JAEEVE010000039.1 GCA_016290765.1 Muribaculaceae bacterium | reverse complement strand
TGCTCGATGGCGCCAATGAACTGCTCCTGCAGCACGCGCTCCACCTCCTGACGTGTGATATGTTCCCAAGGGTAAGTGGCGTCGACCTGCGTCTCCATGTCGTAGGAAGGGGTAGTCTCGCCCAGGCGAATCCACGCAATGTACTCCTTCACGCCCGCCTGCAGTTCCTCTATGCGTTTAGTCAGACGGCCGGTACACACGATGAGCACACCCGTGGCTAGCGGGTCAAGCGTGCCGGCATGGCCCACATGGATGTTCTTGCGGTTCAGATGTCGGCGAAACCGTCCGCGTATCTGCTTCACCGCACTGAACGAGGTCATCTCCAGCGGCTTGTCAATGTAAAATATTTCGCCTACGATTGGGTTTAACATACAATTAAGATAGGGGGCCTTTTTTCTAGTCTACCATCTGCAGCGATTGGCCGCTCAACAGCAAGACGAGAATGATAACACCCACAACAATCCGGTACCAGCCAAAGGCTTTAAAGCCATACTTGGTCAAGAAGCTCACAAACCATTTCATGGCCAGCAGCGCCACGATAAAGGCGACCACACAACCGATCACCAAAACCAGTATGTTGTGAGAAGTCGCCCACTCGGCATTGTCTTTGAACAAGTCCACTAGATCTAGCAAGGTGGCACCAGCCATGGTGGGCACGGCCAGAAAGAATGAAAATTCGGCGGCTTTTCGGCGGGTAAGGTTCTGCGACATGCCGCCAACGATGGTAGCCATGCTACGGCTCACCCCTGGAATAACCGAGATACACTGGAACAGGCCAATCTTGAAAGCCTTGCGCTCGTTCAGCTCGATGGCCTCGCTACCCTTGTTGAAAATGCGGTCGCAGAAGAGCATGAACACACCTCCCACCACCAGCATGATGGCCACGACCAGCACACTGTCGAGCAGCCAGTCGAGAAAACCCGATTTCTTGGCGGCCAAACCGATGATGACGGCGGGCAGCACTCCCACGAGTAGCAGCCAGTAGAAGTACCACTTGTGTTTGAATCGTTGCCACGACGATGCACCAACAGGTGCTGGGGTGCGGTCAAGACGGAAAAACCGTTTCCAGTAGAGAACCACTACAGAGAGGATGGCTCCAAACTGGATGATGAACGTGAACGCATGCACAAAAGCATCGCCTTGAGCAACACCCAGCAGGTTTTGGGCGATGATCATGTGCCCTGTTGATGAAACAGGAAGAAACTCGGTGAGTCCTTCAACAATGGCAATAATGATTGCTTGAAGTATATCCATATGCTATTTCTTGCGATAGAGGATAGCCGGGGCAATCAGAACGAAACCCAGCAAGGCCAACATGGGGCCCACCGTGGTGCGGGTTGACGAAAAAATATCGTAATTAAAGGTTTCGCCCTCGTTGGCGCTACCGCCCATCAGGCACAGGCCGATGATGATGAGCAACATGCAGGCCGCCATCAGGATGAAATTCAGCTTGCCCAGCGGCATCATTGGCTGGGGCTTGTCGGTTTTCTTGATTTCTTTTGCCATATTCTTTGGAATTTTTCTGCAAAGATACAACCTGAAAAAGCCTTTGTCAACCCTTTTAGCAACATTTTTGATTTTTCGAGCCGATTCTTCATGATTATGTCAACTAAAAACTGGTAACTGATGGCTGATAACTGATAACTTTTCACTACCTTTGCACCAATTTTTGTTTCAGGACATGTTTTTTTCATTAGAGATATCAGTATTAACGCTCGTATTGCTGGCAGTTGGGCTACTAGCGGGGCTGACCTATGCCCTATGGCAGTGTTTGCGAGCAGCACGATTGCAACGATTTATTGACCACGATGAACAAGAACGGGAATATGTCGAGCAGTTGCCGCCCGTGTCAATCATTGTTGATGCCTGTACCGAGACTGGGCAGTTACCTCGCTTTTTGCCACTGGTGCTTGCACAGGAATATCCAGAGTTTGAGGTTGTCGTGGTGGCAAATACCGAGGCCGAAGCGACAAGCGACGCACTCAGCACTCTCAAGGTAGAGTTTCCCAACCTCCACATTACATTTGCACCTCGTGGCACGCGCACCCTCTCGCGCAAGAAGCTTGCCTTAATGATTGGTATCAAGGCCGCTCGCTACGACATCGTGCTCACTACTTGCGCCAACTGCCGCGTTACCAGCGAGCGTTGGCTCGCCACGATGATGCGCAACTTTACTCCTGATGTCGACATCGTATTGGGGTATTCGCACTACCGCTACCACCGCGACAAGCGCTGGGGTCGTCGCATGCGTGTGTTTGACACAGTAAGCACCGGTGTACAGTGGTTGCTTAGTGCTATCCATGGTCATCCCTATCGTGGCGTGACCGAGAATTTGGCTTATCGCAAGCATTTGTTCTTTGAACATAGTGGCTTTGCCCACTCCATGCAGCTGTTGTGGGGTGAGGACGATGTGTTTCTCAGCGAAATCGCCCAGGGTGCGGTCACTCGCGTTGAGTTGATGCCCGACAGTCAGGTGAGTGTTTACTATGATGACCTTCGACATGCCCATCGTCTGCTCAAGGTGCGTCGTGACTTCACCTCTCGTATGGTACGTCGCAAGAGTTTCATCGTTCAGGGTTTCATGAGCGTACTGTGGTGGTTGAGCCTATTGGCGCTAGTGGCTGCTGTCGTCTCCGCTTGGCCCAATGCCGTGGTGCTCATTGCAGCTGTCGTGGTCGTGCTAGCCTTGTTTGGTGTCGTGACGTGGGCGATGGCGCGCATCAGTACCATCCTTCAGGCCCCACGTCTGTGGTTCACTGCACCCTTGCTGGCATGGTGGCGTCCGCTGGTCAACGCTGTCTATCGCTTACGTGAATCCCGCCACGAGCACAGCAACTACACCTCTTACATTTGATGGTAGTTCAGCAACAGTCCATCTTGGCCTTCATAAACTGTAACAATGGGTTGGTATATACCAGTTGCCACCCAAGCTTAAACCACCGAAAGCTGTAGGGACGGCTGTTTCTTGCCGTCCCTATAGTGTGTCAAAAATCTTTTGTTGTAAAGGGGTTAAAGTGGTTAAAGTTTCTAATATTTAACACTAGTCTTTGTTAGAGTGTGGGGTTATTTGACTAATTTTGCAGCCTTAATGCTTAATTAATCATTTAATCAATTTATTACCAGTTTTATTATGAACACAAAACTCCGTGATTTCATGGCTTTGGCAGCCATGACTGCGGTGCTGGTGGTCATGGCCGACAACGCCCTAGTCGTGCACACTGCTGGGCAGCAGGCACACTTTGCTTTGCCCACAGTACAACGTCTCATGTTGGGCGACAATGCCTTGACTGTGCTTGCTGGCACCGAGTACCAGTACCCTTATCTAGACATTGAGAAGCTTGATTTCTTGCAACAGACTGCTGGCGATGTCAATGGTGATGGCAATGTTGACATCAGCGATGTGAACGCAGTCATCAACATGATGTTGGGCAAGGCCGATCAGACTGATTCGGCCGATGTCAATGGCGATAACAATATCGACATCAGTGATGTTAACCAGGTGATTAACATTATGCTAGGTAAGGCTACTGCACCCACAGCTTCAACAACATCCGACCGTATGCTCGTTCATCGCGCTAATGGTTTGGCCGACATCTTTGTTGTGGACAGCATCACTGACATTACCTTTGTCGAGATTGCCGAGGCCAACACGACCATTACGCTGATTGATGCCGACGACTCATCGGTGCGTGCCAGTGTGACCAAGACTGACGGAACAGCGCGCTATGAGGTCGCTATTTATCCTGCAAGCCAGACCCCCGATGACATCGAAGCGTATGTCCAGGCCAATAAGAAGTTTAGCCGCAAGACCAACGGTACGGTTGAGTTTGTAGACCTTGACCCTGCGACACCTTATGTCATTGCTTCGCTTTCTTATGATGCTTACGACCTGCCCTGCGAGGTAAGCACACTAGAGTTCACCACCGACGAACGCGTGATTTCAGAAAACCCTCAGGTTGGCGACTATCTTTACAGCGACGGCTCGTGGAGCACCGAACTTAAACCCAACAAGACACCTGTAGCCATAGTCTGTTCGACCACGACCACCGAAGCCGACAAGGCGCTTGGCTACAACAACGGCTATGCCATCGCATTGAAGGATGCCGTCAAGGCTTCCTGGACAATTCAGGCCGATGAGAATGAGAGTGGCGTTTCACTGACCGATGGTCAAGACATGACTGATCGTGAGGGACTTACCCATAGTCGTACACTCATGGTCAATGCAGACAATCATCCTGCCGCAGCCGCAGCTGCTGCTTATGCCAACACACCCTATGCTACCAGTGGATGGTTTTTGCCTGCCATCGGACAATGGGTCGAGTCGCTCGTCAACCTGGGTGGACTCGATGTGAATGCTATGACGCGCGAAAACGGTGTTGCAACCTGGGACCAGACATACGCACAGACAGCTCTGACGGCCATCAATCAGCGTCTTGCTGCAGTAGGTGAAGGCAATTTTGCACCACTCAATCAGTATTACTATTGGAGCTCGAGCGAGCGTAGTGTCGCAACGGCCTATTACCTCTATGCCAACGCATCGTTCAATATCAGTCTACAGACCTATTATAAGGATTCGCAGTTCATGGTGCGTCCCTTTATTGCCTTCTAATCCTCTAAATGCTAAAGAAAATGAACAAGATATTATCTGTATTTCTAATCGCTGTCATGGCTGTCGCCGCTGTGGCGCAGACCACCCACTCTCGGCAGCGAATGGTTGTTAACCTTGGCGGTAAGACCGTCGTCTATGATGTAAGTCGTTTGGATAGTGTAACCTTTGACCAGGTGGCTCCGGTCAGTGTGCCACTCGAGTTGGTATCAGTTGCTGGCTATAGTGTCAAGGTCAAGGCCACCATGCCAGCCGGCTGCAAGCACTATCTGGTAGCGGCAATCCCTGCTGATGAGATTATTTCTGATATGGCACAATATATATGTGACCATGCTTCCTACGACATGACAGAATCTAAAGAACTGGAGGTGGGTGGATTGCTACCCACTACCGAGTATCTGATTGCTACACTCGCTTATGACCAGTATGATATGGCTAGTGGCGTGACTACTTTGAGTGTTACCACCGTTGAGCCTACAGATGCCGAGTTACCCAAGGTGGGTTATATCCTTTATGCCGACGGCTCGTGGAGTCGGCGCATGGTTAAGGGACGCACACCAGTGGGAATCATTTTCTCGACCACTACTAGCGAGGCCGACCAGGCTCGCGGCTGGAAGCATGGCTATGCATTGGCTCTGCGCAATGCTGCCAGCGAGGTCAAGTGGGCCGTCACCGCTGGTGACAACCAGGCGGGTAATCACTATACCTCACTCGACAGCCTGGGCTTCCAGACCGACAAGGATGGTTATACTCACACGCAGTACTTGCTGTCGCAGGGTGCAGGAAAGTATCCTGCTGCCGATGCTGCTGCGACTTTTGCAACCGCTTCGCCCCAGCGTTCCAGTGGATGGTATCTTCCCAGTTCGGGGCAGTGGTATGACATTTGTGTTAACCTGGGTGGTATGCCCGAGCCTATGCCACGTATGGGCAGATCTGAGGGATACTGGAATGACCCGCAATGTGTCACAAGCTGCCTGAACCGTATTAACGAGTATATGAGCCTTACTGGAGCTGGCAACTATGAGCCCATCAAGGTCAATAGTGGTGACTACCAGTGGTTCTGGACGTCATCCGAGAGTAGCAGCGAGCAGGCCTATGCCGTTTTCTTCGATCAGGATCAGTTGGTAGTTGAGTTGGCAGCCTATTTCAAGAACTATGGCTTCTCGACCAACCGTGTTCGCTCGGTCATCGCATTCTGATGCGACTCATCGTTGAAACAAAAATCCCGCATGGATCAGCCATGCGGGATTTTTTTTCAGAATGTTATGTCATTAGCGTGCAATGTACTTGCGGCCATTCTGGATGTAGATGCCTTGAGAAGGCTTGCTGGTGAGGCGGTGCCCCATGATGTCATAGATGGGCGCGTTCTCGTCGAGAACCTCGGCATTGACATCGTTGATGCCAGTGGTTGTGCTTGTAAGCACGAAGTCCTTGTCAAGATTGCCGGCGGCAAAATCAACCACATCGGTTGCAGTCTCGTAGCCTTCGGCTTCAACAACAACGTCATACTGTAGCCCTGCCTGGAACACTTGCATCGTGTAGTTGCCATCAGCGTCGGTAGTGGCGGTGTAGGTCACATTGTTGTTGATGATGCGACGTGGTGCGCCATCAATGGGTTCAACGGGTTCGATGGCTCGTGCGGTCAGCGTGATGGTGGCATCAGCAATGCCATTGCCCTGTTGGTCGGTTACACGGCCGCTCATCTGGACGGGTTCGTTACTCACCGTCAGGTACATCACCGGCAGGTTGCATGCGGTGAAGGTGGCGGGCAGCGATGTGTCGCTGGCGCGGTAGATGCTCTGGCCAGTGACAGTGTTGTCCTGCTCAAAGTAGGTGGTAGCCCAGCCGCTGCTCTCGCTGTGTGCGCACACGCGCAAATTTTGGCCTGTGTAGACAAACGGCTCGGCCAACTCGACTACTAGCACCTCGCTGGTCTCAGTCTTGATGCTGAAGGCATAACTGCCGTTGTATACCTGCGTCATCGCAGCAATCTTCTCGGCATCGAGAAGCACATTCTGCGGGGTAGCATCCTCGGTATTCTCAAGCCATACCTGAACATTGGCGGTAATGTCCTTGTTCGAGGTGCCCTTGCCACGGAAGGCGATGCGCGTAATCTTGGTGCCGGGCGAAAGGTTCAGCAGGCTGGAGGGGTAGATGGTTTCACTCTCGCTCTTGTTGTTATACAATTCCAATGGAGCGTTCTTGCGCTGGTCGGTGACCTTGACATCGCCCACTTGGATCTCAGCGGTAGCGAGTTCCTCGGTGATTGTCATCATATAGATGGGACTGGTGGCATTGAAGTTGTCACCAGCGAACTCAACATAGGCTTCAAAGGTGCCTGTCTGGTGAGCCATGGCAGTGAATTGGTAGGTGTTTTCACCATTGCTGGCCAGCTCAGTAGCTTCGGTCTCAGCAACGACCTCACCGTTGAGGTAGAAGCGTGCTGTGTAGCTGTCGGCTGCCTCGACATTCTCGGTCATGTTCCTGAGCGTAGCCACGACGTTGATGGGGTTGTTGACCATGGCCACGGTAGGAATGGTGGCGCTGGTGACAAACGCGTCGTGCTCGACTTGAGCCAACTTGTATCCCACGATGTCGTCGATGCGGGCATTGCCAGCGGCGAAGGCCACATACACCTCACCGGCGGGGATGTTGTCGATAGTGAAACGTGTGAAGTTGTACTTGGTGTTCGAACCCCAAGCGGTACCTGTGTAGTCACTGGTCAACTGGTCGGCCTCATTCTCTGCATGGATGTCAAGGGTGCGCACCAGCGTCCAGTTCTTGCGGTCGGCCGAGTAGTAGACTTCAAGCTTCGACACGTCGCCATAGTTGCGTGCGGCGGCAAACGACATGTTATCACCTTCGGCAACTTCCATTTTGGGAGAGATGAGCATGGTGGGATCAGCATTGTCGTTGGTGGCATAGTACTTGTTGATGCCGGTGACAAGCTTATTGCTCACTTGCCAATTGCCCAAATTAATCATATTGTTGGGCATCTGGCCGTCTTCAAAGTTGACAAACCACTTGTTGGGATCAACCACCTCACCCTTGAGGTTCACCGCGATGTCGTCGATGCCTTCGCCTTGGATGGTAAGGGTGCCAGTCTTAGCACCTGGTGTTGACGATGCAAGCTTGATGGTGATGTCCATGTGCTCGTGCTTAGCGATGGTCGTTACGGTTGCCTCGGTGCTGAAGCCCTCGCCTTCGACGGTGAGTGCAGTCAACTGTAGCGGTGCTGCGCCATCGTTATACAAGGTGACGGTCTTAGTCACCTCGGTGCCGGTAGCGCCCAGATCTAGCTCGCTTCCAGTGGTCAACTCGCTCATGCCGTCATACAAGCTAGCAATGGGAGCATAGGGCACTGGCGTGTAATTGTGAATGGGCTTGGTGGTGTGGGTCACACCTTCGACCACGTCGTAGCGACGTGCTTTGGTGTCGTTGCCAGCAACCGGTTCAATCGATGACTCGTCGACCAGTGCGGTCAGCACGATTTCATCACTCTCGGCACCCACGGCCAAGTCGGTTTCAATAGCCTGCGTGCTGAGCACACGCTCCACCACATAGGCGCCGGCATCATTGGGACCCATCAGCGCGATTTGCAGGTTGTAGCCCTCACCGCCAGCAGTCAGGTCGACCTCGCCCGTGTTCTTGACTTTGACAGTAGCCTTGATTTCGAACTGGTTGTTCTCGTCACAGTCGATGTTTTGTTCGGTAATGGCAGGAATCACTTGGGTAATGGTCAAGGCTCTTTCCAACTCAACATTGGCACTCGTGGCGGTGAAGTCATCTATGTAGACATTGTTAGCGCGGATGCCTATGTAGGTGCCCTCTTCAATGCCAGTAAGTTCGACCTCGGTGTAATCGATGCTTAACAGACCTAGGTCTTCATAGGTGATTTGTTCGCCACGCACCCAGTTGCCATCAGTCTTTGTCACCTTGTAGAACTCAACAAAGCAGTTGTCCGACGAGTTGGCTTTCATCACTTGCAGAGTCACCGTGCCACCTACGGCAGGCGTGATGAGTAGGTCATACAGGGGCACCTCGGCATCTTCCCACCAGTCGAAGTAACTCTGTGCACCCGCTTGGATGCAGCCTGATCCGTCCACACCATTGTCGGTGACGTAAGTGTAGGTTACTATCTGCGAACTGTAAGCACCCGTGTGAACCAAGTGCCTCCAGCCCGGAGCAGCCCTAAAGGCAGGGTCGCTCGTGTCAACCGCCGTGTTGAAGTCGGCGGTGTAACTTCCTTGTGCGCTAGCCGATAAGGCTAGTGCAGCCAAACTTAGCAAGAAAAGTTTTCTCATGTTGTTTTATGTTATTAGTATTTAGAGAATTTGGTTTCAAGTTTGCGTATAATCGCTGCAAAATTACCAATAAATCTGCGCAGAGTGCCTTTCGTAACACAAAACACCTCTCAAATTTATGTTTTTTTAAATGAACTATGCGGAAGTGCTGACTGGATGGATATGGTGCTTAATGTATATGTGCAATCGTTTGCACTAATTGTAACCTTTCAAAGTACTCAGATTTGTGTCGCTCTTTAGTAAAAAATTCCTATTTTTGTGACTACATTAGGCATTCTATCTAAACACAAGCAATATGAAAAAGATTCTTACTACAATCATCGGGCTGGCTATGCCCATGATGGTGCTGGCGCAGGGATGGCCGGCAAACTATGGCGGCGTGATGCTGCAGGGTTTTCGATGGCACTCGTTCACCGATTCGCGTTGGGTGAATTTCACCAATCAGGCCGAGGAACTAGGTCAATATTTCGACCTCATCTGGCTGCCGCAGAGCGGTAAGTGCGGGGGCGCGTCGATGGGCTATGACCCGCTCTACTTCTTCAACCAGAACTCCACCTTTGGCACCGAGGCCGAGTTGCGTGCCATGGTTGCGGCGCTACGTGAGCAAAATGTGGGTGTGATCTCGGATGTGGTCATCAATCACCACGGGACGATGGGTGGCCTTGCCAATTTCCCCGCCGAGTCCTACAATGGTGTGACCTATCAGCTCAAAAGTACCGACGTGTGCAAGGACGATGATGGTGGAACGACGTTGACCCTTGCCACGGCAGCCGGATTGAGTCTGAGCGCGAACAACGACACGGGAGAGGACTGGTCGGGAGCGCGCGACCTGGATCACTACAGCAGCAATGTGCAGAATATCGTGAAGGTGTACTTGAAGTTTCTGCTCAACGACATCGGCTATGTGGGATTCCGCTATGACATGGTGCGCGGTTTCTATGGCTCGTTCCTGGGACAGTATAACGGCTATGCCCAGCCGCAGTACAGTGTGGGTGAGCACTGGACCAACTCGCGCGACATCATCAACTGGATGAAGTCGACCAGCTACAATGGAGCCATCCAGAGTGGCGCCTTTGACTTCGACTTCCGCTATGTGGTGCGCGATGCCTTTAACAACGGAACGGCGTGGAGTCTGGGTGAGAATCGTGGAAACTATGTCAACTGGCCCATGGTGAGCAACGGCAATGCCGACTACCTGGAGGGTGGCGCCTATCGCCGCTATGCCGTGACCTTTGTCGAGAACCATGACTTGGAGGACCGCGGTGATGTGGAGAATTATCATGCCGACCCGTTGCTTCGCGACACGGTGGCTGCCAATGCCTTCATGATGGCCATGCCGGGCACGCCCTGCGTGTTCCTGCCGCACTGGAAGGATTGCAAGCAGGATATCAAGGGCCTGATTGACGTGCGCAAGGCTGTGGGCATCGTCAACACCAGCGGCTATACCGAGTTGGCCAAGAACAACGACTATTATGCTATCGAGACCTATGGCGCGAACAACAAGAAGCTGGTCACTGTGGTGGGCAACAACACCTCGGGCTACACGCCCAGCGCGTCGGAGTATGTGCGTATTGTCGATGGATACCACTACCGATATTACATGAACAAGGCCTGCAACACGCCCTGGGTTGACAAGGCTTCGGGTTACTACAAGACTGCCCAGAATGTGACGATGACCGCCGTGAGCACCTCGTCGGGTGCCAAGTTGGTTTACACCACCGATGGCACGACTCCGACGGCGACCAACGGCACCGTGGTCAGTAGCGGCACCGTGTTGCGTCTGCGCGAGTCGATGACACTGAAGGTGGGTCTGCTTGTGGGCTCCAGTGTGACCAAGGTCATTACGCGAGAGTATGAGTTGCCTGAACTCGAGGAGTTCACACCGCACAATGCCACAGTCTACTTCAAGGATCCCAGCACCACTGTCGCCGACTGGACCACGGTGAACTACTGGGCCTATGACGGCAATGGCATCCTGAATCCCCACAAGGTGTGGCCGGGCGACCCCATGCCCGACTCGGTGGTGATCCGAAACGCCAAGTTCTACTATGTAACCTTCCCCATCAATGACGAGGACTATACCTATAGCATCCTGTTCACGAATAGAGAGGGTAGTGTCCAGACGATCGACCTCACGGGCATCAACAAAGATATCTACTATCAGTTGAGCGTGATCAACGGCCAGGGCAAATATACCGTGACCAACGTGACACGATTCTACGAAGGCTCGAATCCGCTGAACCAGCAGACCCCCGGTGATATCAACGGTGACAAGAAGGTGGACATTGCCGACGTGAACATCGTCATCAACATCATGTTGGGCAAGGCTCAGGCCAGTGATTATACTGGCAAGGCCGATGTAACGGGCGACAATCATGTGGACATCGCTGATGTCAATGCAATTATCAACATCATGCTCGGAAAATCATGAAAAAGCTTCTCATCACTGCATGGGGGCTCATATTGCCCCTGATGCTGCTGGCGCAAGGTTGGCCCAATAACTATGGCGGAGTGATGCTCCAGGGATTCTACTGGGACTCATACGGCCCCACCAAGTGGACACGCCTCACGGCGCAGGCCGATGAATTGTCGCAGTATTTCGACCTTATCTGGATTCCGCAGAGTGCGCGTGCCAAGAATGCCACATCGATGGGCTATGACCCGTTGTATTGGTTCACCAATTACAACAGCAGCTTTGGCACAGAAGCCGAACTACGCACGATGATACAGACCTTCAAGCAGAAGGGCATCGGCACAATTGGCGATGTGGTCGTCAATCACCGTGGCAATGTGAGCAACTGGGTGGACTTCCCTGCCGAGACCTATAACGGAGTAACCTATCAGCTGAAATCGACCGACATCTGCAGGAATGATGACGGTGGTGCTACGCTCACATGGGCCAACCAGAATGGTTTTACCCTCAGTGCAAACAACGACACCGGCGAGGGCTGGGACGGCATGCGTGACCTCGACCATAAGAGCGAGAATGTACAGGATAATGTGAAGGCTTATCTGAACATGTTGCTCAATGACTTTGGATACACGGGCTTCCGCTACGACATGGTCAAGGGATTTACATCGTCTTACATCGGCATGTACAATAGCAACTCGTCACCACAATTCTCGGTGGGAGAGTACTGGGACGGTAACCCCACGAGCGTGCAGAATTGGATTAATGGTACTAAGGTGGAAAACGTGGTTCAAAGTGCTGCCTTCGACTTCCCCTTCCGCTACACCGCACGCGATGTGGTGAATGACAAGAACAAGAAGTGGACTGCACTGGGCGGCTCTTCGGTGATTTCAACCACGAGCATGCGTCGCTATGCCGTGACCTTTATCGAGAACCACGACACCGAGAAGCGCAGCAATGCCGCACAAGACCCCATCAAGGCCGACACGGTTGCGCTGAATGCGTATATGTTAGCCATGCCTGGCACACCATGCATCTTCCTCAAGCATTGGATGGATTGCAAGCAGGATATCAAGGGGATGATTGACGTGCGCAAGGCAGTGGGCATCAAGAACACATCTAACTATCTGCCTTACCGCAGCAACAAGGAGTATTATGCCGTGATCACCACCGGTGCCAACGGCCGCTTGTTGACCGTGGTAGGCAACACCAACAACGCCAACATCCTGGATGCGATTGATACCGACATCTGGATCAATGTGGCTGAGGGATACCACTACCGCTATTATATGGAGACGTCGCTCGAGACGCCCTGGATTGACAAGGCATCGGGCAACTATGCTGACTCAGTGGTGGTGCGCATCACCGCGGTGAGCGACAACCCTGACGCGCAACTTGTGTATACCACCAATGGCAGCGAACCTACCGCCTCGAATGGTACGAAAGCTGAAAGCGGCACCATGCTCACCATCAAGGACGCCATGACGCTCAAGGTGGGTCTTCTGGATGGCGGCACAGTGACCAAAGTTGTCTCGCGCCAGTATAACATCGAGAAGCCTTATGAGGGCCCGTGGGCAACTATCTATCTTAAGGATCCCACTGTGGCTCCCAACAACTGGAGCAATGTGTTCTTCTATGCTTGGGATGGCGATGCCATGATTCATGACACATGGCCGGGCGTGAAGGTCACTGCCGACACCCTTGTGCGTGGCGTGAAGTTCTACTATCGTACCTTTGCTGTGCCCAGTGATGCTTATACGTTCAACCTCATCTTCAATCAGGGCACCAGCGGAAAACAGACCGTTGATGTCATGGGATTGAACAGCGATCGATACTTTGAGGTCACCTCGACGACCAACAAGTACACCGTCCGCGATATCACCGACATAATGACAGGCGATATTGTCGTGGGAGATGTTACGGGTGACGGTCTGGTGGATATTGCCGACGTTAACGCGGTGATCAACATCATGCTGGGCAAGGCTGACAGTACAGATGCCGCTGATGTCAACAACGATGGCAATGTTGACATTGCCGATGTCAACGCTGTCATCAATATTATGCTAGGAAAACAATGAAACATATTATATTTACTCTTTTGGCCGTTGTCGTGTTCACGGCAACGGCCAATGTGGTGGGTGGCGATATATCGCTGCTCACACAATATGAGCAACATGGCGCCAAGTACTACGACAAGAATGGCCAGCGCATCAACAACATGCTTGGCTTCTTCAAGGAGCAAGGCCTCACTGCTATGCGTGTACGCTTATTTGTTGACCCCTCTAAGGCTTCGGCAGATGACAAGGGGCAAGGTGTGTGTCAGGATTTGGAGTATGTCAAGGCGCTGGGTGCTCGCATCAAGGCGGCTGGCTTCAAGTTGATGCTCGATTTCCACTACAGTGATTCGTGGGCCGATCCCGTCAAGCAATTCACTCCCGACTCGTGGAAAAACGTGAGCGAGGATGATTTGCCCGACACGCTTTATGCCTACACTCGAAGATGTCTGGAAGAAATGGTCGCCGTTGGTGCAACGCCCGACTACATCCAGACGGGCAATGAGATTTCTTATGGCATGCTGTGGGGGCCAGTAGGGACTTCGACAAGCCAACTCAAAAAGTTGAACGTCAGTGACCCAGCATCGGTTGCCCGTTTTGTCAACTTGTTGAACCATGCCAGTCAGGCATGCCGCGAGGTGTGCCCCGATGCCAAAGTCATCATCCATACCGAACTGGTGCGTAACATTTCGCTGCTAAACAGCTACTACAAGGCCGTCTCATCGGTTGACTACGATATCGTGGGATTGAGCTATTATCCATACTATCACTATGGATTCAACAATCTGGAGAGCGCAATCTTTAATGTGATGGGCAACAATGCGTGCGATGGAAAGGAAATTATGATTGTTGAGACGGGTTATTATCACAAGTGGCAGCCCTCCGACATCAGCTATGACTACTCGAGCACCTATCCCATCACCAATGAAGGGCAGCGGGCATTCACCGCCGACTTGGTCCAGAAGTTGCTCAATTATCCTCGTGTGACGGGACTCTTCTGGTGGTGGCCCGAGGCTAACGAGTATGGACTGAACTATAACACACAGCGTGTCACCGATGCCTGGTACAATGCTAGCCTCTGGGACAACGAGAATGGTCGTGCATTGCCCGCCCTTTATGAGCTCGCTGCTTTTGCGCCTCGGGTGGTAGGTGATGTCACGGGTGATGGCAGTGTCGACATCAGTGACGTTAACGCCGTGATCAACATCATGCTCGGCAAACAGCAAGCCAGCACCTTTTTAGGCAATGCCGATGTCGATGGTGACGGCAATATCGACATCAGTGATGTCAATGCCATCATCAACATCATGTTAGGGAAATAACTGTTATAGCAGTATACAAAAAATCCGTCACGATTATCTCGTGGCGGATTTTTTGTTGTTTTAGGGTTACGGTCAGAACTCGAGGATGAGGGTGCCGCGGGCGGGCAGGGTGATGTCTTGCGTCAGGTCGACGATTTTGCCCGTGGGCACATCGCGGGCGGTTGTCTCATCACCGATTACCTCGGCGTAGCGCGCCACAGGCATCGTACGAGGCTCGTTGGCACCATTGACGATGGTCATGACGGTGCTGTGGTCGCACAGGTTGCGGGTGAGCACATAGATGCCGTTATAGGGAATGAACTGTTTCTGTTGGCCTTGGATGATGCACAAGTTGTCTTGACGCCAGTGTAGCACTGTCTTGAGCCAGTTGAACATATCGTTTTCCTCGGCAGTGCGGCCCGCTTCAGTGAACGCGTTACGTGTGTCACCGGGGAAACCACCGATGAAGTCCTTGCGCACATAACCGTCGGTGATGCGCTTCGTTCCATTCATCAGCACCTCAGTGCCATAGTACAACTGTGGGATGCGCTTTACCGTCAACAATAATGCCAATGCCTGTTTCAGCTTTTGTGCGTCGTGACCCTCCTTGAGGAAACGGTCGGTGTCGTGGTTCTCGATGAATGCCATCACATACGATGGGTTGGGGTAGAGGTAGTCGAACACCAGACTGTTGTACACGCGGTTAAAGCCGCGCCACTGCCCGTCGGTGGGCTCAATGCTCGCCGAGTCGACCATAGCGTAAAACGAGAAGTCCATCACCGTCTTCAAGTAGCTGTTCTTCTCGGCAATTTTGCTGTCGCGCTGCCAAGCGGCGGTGTAGGCCGGAGTCTCAAACCATGTCTCGCCCACGACATTGAAGTTGGGATACTCTTGGTCGATGATTTTCATCCATCGGGCCATCGGCTCGTCGAAGGCATAGGG
>JAEEVE010000297.1 GCA_016290765.1 Muribaculaceae bacterium | reverse complement strand
AAACGAGTGGACAACCAATAATCGCCTATATGAAGACAACAAAGAACGGCGATTTGGTATTAAGCGTCATCTTCGCGACAAGAAAGGCGATGAAAACGTTTATGGCAAGCTCGTAAAGATGCTCATAGACAAATGGATAAGTGATTATGATGATGTGCCAGAAGCTCCTGACTTTTACCGCAGTGTCATTGATGACAGTCTCAAGCGGAACTCATTAGAGCCATGGAGACGATGCATACTGCTTCAACCTATCATCATGGAGTATGCGTGGCGAAAATGTATCTTTGATGATAATGGCCATGTTATTATTGCACAACAGAAAACGACTGACAGCCATTGTTATGACCCGCTTTTGCTCTATATGCATATCGAATGCGATAAACTCAACATTGATAATACAATGGGCGATTCCAAGAGTGACAATCCGTACTCCATAGAGTTTACTGTGAATTACGGAAATACAATCACAACATATTTCTTGCAATGGAATCAAGAGCAACAAAAATATAGATGCCAAATCGAAGAGAGAGGTCAATCAGTGCTTCTGACATCGGAGCAACTTATTTCCACGTTTGACAAACAAATGTCACTCATTCATCCACAACACTGAATAACTATGACACCCAAGTTACGATATTTGCCATTTGCATGTTGCTTGCTTCTTGCGCTCACGGCCTGTCACGACCAGCCGGAGTGGAACGATGACCCATACGGCAACTTCGATGCCTTGTGGACCATCATGGACGAGCATTATAGTTTCTTCGAGGAGAAAGGTGTCGACTGGAACGAGGTGGGTCGCCGTTACCGTGCCAAGCTCACCAAGGACATGACCTCGCAAGAGCTATTTGAACTATGTGGCGACATGCTCAAGGAACTGCGCGATGGGCACACCAACCTCATCGCCTCTCACGATGTGTCGCGCTACTGGATCTGGGAGCAATACCCCGTCAACTACGATGAGCGTCTCATCGATGAGCATTACCTTAACTTCAATTATCGCCAGGCCTCGGGCATCAAATATGCGATACTCGACAACAACTACGGCTACATGCGCTACGAGAGTTTCGCCAGTGCCATTGGCGATGGCAATCTCGATCTTGTGTTTAGTTATTTGAGCACCTGCGACGGCCTCATCATCGACGTGCGCAGTAATGGTGGCGGCTACTTGCTCAATGTCGAGACCCTAGTCGGCCGTTTCATCGACCAACGCACGCGCGTAGGTGCCATCCAGCACAAGACTGGCCCCGGTCACAACGATTTTAGTGAGCCTTTTGACTATTATTTCGAGCCCACCAAGAACCACATTCACTACCAGCGGCCCGTGGTCGTGCTTGCAAACCGTGGCTCATTCAGTGCGGCAAACAATTTTGTCTCAATCATGAGCGCCTTGCCCCAGGTCACCATCGTGGGTGACACCACTGGTGGCGGCAGCGGGCTGCCTTTCACAAGCGAACTCCCCAACGGGTGGCGCATTCGCTTCTCGTCATGCCCCATTACCGATGTCAACGGCCAACCCACCGAGTTTGGCGTAGCTCCCGATGTGCGTGTCGACATGGCTGATGCCGATGCCGCCCAAGGTCGCGACACCATCCTCGAGACCGCCTTCCAAATCCTTAACCAGCAGCAACCATAGAATTAGATACTATCCGATAAACTTACTAGATATGGAAAAGAAGCAATTTAATCGTCGTCAGTTTTTGCGGACATTGGGGCTGGGAACAGCCATGGTGGCGCTGAACCCGCTTGAGGTACTGGCACAAGACGACAAGCAAAAGACAATTGCGCCGACCGCCAACAAGATGACCTACCGCGTGCAGAATGGTACAGGTGAGAATATTTCACTGTTGGGATTCGGCATGATGCGTTTGCCGCGCGACAATCAGGAACTGGTTAACCAGCTCGTAGACTACGCATTGGCACACGGCGTGAATTACTTTGATACCGCGCCTATCTATGGCCGTGGCCTCAACGAGGGCATCACAGGTGCCGCATTGAGCCGTCATCCGCGTGACAGTTACTATGTTGCCACCAAGATGTCGAACTACCGTCCCGAGACTTGGCCCATCGAGGAGTCCAAGAAGATGTATTACAACTCGTTCAAGAACCTGCAGACCGACCACATCGACTACTATCTGCTGCACGGCATCGGGCAAAAAGGCATGGACGACTTTAGGCCTCGTTTCTTGGACAATGGCCTGCTCGACTTCTTGCTCGAGGAGCGAAAGGCGGGACGCATCCGCCACTTAGGTTTCTCTTACCACGGCAATGTCGAGGTGTTCGATTGGCTCATCGCGCACAACGACAAGTACCACTGGGACTTTGTGCAGATTCAGATGAATTTCCTTGATTGGCGACATGCCTCGCTGGGCAAGGACAACCCAGATGCTGATGCCGAATACCTGTATAACCAGTTGGCCAAGAACGACATCCAGGCAGTCATCATGGAGCCGTTCCGTGGCGGTGGACTGGGCAAGATGAGTGAGGGTCACATCGACCGCCTGAAAGAGTTGCGTCCCGATGATACCATCGCTCGTTGGGCGTTCCGTTGGGTGGGCAGCAAACCCGGTGTGCTTACCGTCCTCAGTGGCATGAACGTGATGGAGCACCTCGTGGAGAACTGCGAGACCTATTCGCCACTTGATCGCTGCACCGAAGCCGAGAACGACTTGTTGGAGAAGATTGCCGACGACATCTCGGGCATCCCCATCATTCCCTGCACCACCTGCGCTTACTGCATGCCGTGCCCCTATGGCGTGGACATCCCTGGCAACTTCACCGTCTATAACGATGCCATGCAGGCCAAGACCTTGCCATTGCCGCCCAAGGGTGACCCAGACTATGACAAGCGCCATGAGGCTTTCGTTCAGGCATACTATGCCGCCGTGCCTGCCGACAAGCGCGCCAACCAGTGTGTCGACTGCGGCCACTGCCTGCCCCTCTGCCCCCAGCAAATCCGCATCCCCATCCAGATGGGCCGCATCAACCAAATCTTGCGCAAACGATAGCAATAGCAAACTTGCTTGCCTATTGCAGAGTGCAGCCAAGATTATCCAAATCTTGCGCAAACGATAGCAATAGCAAACTTGCTTGCCTATTGCAGAGTGCAGCCAAGATTATCCAAATCTTGCGCAAACGATAGCAATAGCAAACTTGCTTGCCT